>JAZUKF010000029.1:0-3572 GCA_045643165.1 Acutalibacteraceae bacterium
GCAATCAATTATGTCGGCAACAACCGCACTTGCCGTCGGGAATTTTCCGGCGCCTCTGCCGTAAAATACTACATCGCCGATTGCATCACCACGGACAAGTATAGCGTTAAACACATCATCAACGGTAGCAAGTTGTGTGTGGTCGGCAATCAGGCACGGACCTACTGTTGCACAAATTTTGTCGGAGGAAATCTTTTTTGCTCTGCCTATCAGTTTAATAACGCCGCCCCAATCACGAACGTATTCAATATCAACAGGGGATATCTCTGTAATTCCGACAGTTTCAACCGAATCGGGATAAACATGTTTACCGAAACAAAGCGAAGCGAGAATACAGATTTTTCTTGCTGTGTCAAAACCGAGAATATCGGCTGACGGGTCACGCTCTGCATAACCGTTTATTTGAGCAAGTTTAAGCGCCTCGTCAAAATCCATACCGTCAACAATCATTTTTTTGAGTATGAAGTTTGTTGTGCCGTTAAGAATACCCGCAATTTCGTCAATTTCATTTGCCGCAAGACATTGATTTATAGGTCTGATAATCGGAATGCCACCGCCTACACTTGCTTCAAAAAGGAAGTTGACGTTATTTTTTTCTGCGAGTTTTAAAAGTTCGCATCCTTTTGCCGCAACGAGTTCTTTGTTTGATGTAACAACGCTTTTTCCCGCTTCAATACATTTTGAAACAAATTCATAAGCGGGATTTAGACCGCCCATTGTTTCAACAACGATACCTATTGACGGGTCATTGAGAATATCGTTAAAATCTTTTGTAAAAAGGTTTGCGAGACTGTGTGAAGAAAAATCCCGTATATCAAGGATTCGCTTTAATTCAAGTGTGGGTTGTCCGCTTTTCTGAACAATACTTTTTTTGTTTTTCAGAAAAAGTTCCGCAACGCCTGAGCCTACGGTTCCGAATCCCATTATTGCTATCTGCATATTTTTACCTCCGGGGTTTGTGAATAATAAGTACAATATATCACACTTTTTTTCAATAATAAAGAGAATTTATTCATTTTTTTAAAATTTTAAGAAAAATTTTCAACAATTCTTTAATTACCATTGTAAAATCGGGGTAAATAGTATAAAATACTTACAGTAATTTGTGATTGGAAATTTAGTTTTAAGTTAAAAATAATGAATACGGAGGGCATAAATGGAAACGATTGTTGATAAAAGAAAATCTTTTATAATAAACTTTTTGTATTTTGCCGTAATCATCGGATTGTATTACTTTACTATAAAATTTGCTTTCGGTTATATTTTTCCGTTTGTTTTTGCGGCGGCACTTTCCATTTTTCTTCAGAAACCAATCAATAAATTAAAAAAGAAACTTCATATTGAATCACATAAAGCGATATCGTTTATACTCGTACTGCTTATTGTTGTAATTGCAGTATCTCTTATTGTTATTGCAGGTGTTCTTATATTTGACGAATTGCGTGATTTTATTTCTTTCCTTTTTGAACAGTTTTCATCTATGACTGATGTAAAAAACACCATTGAGGAATATCTTACTCATACGGTTTTGAAATTACCTGTTTCATTGCAGGACAATGTAATGAATATAATCGACCGTCTTTTCGATAGCGTAGACGGAACAGGTAAAGAATTTGATTTGTCTGTATTTTCAGCGCCTTTAAGCGGGGCGTGGAGTATTGTTAAGAATATGCCGTCAGCGATGCTCAGTTTTATTGTTACGATTATTTCGTGCTTTTTTATTACGGCTGATTATCAGAATATCCGTTCGCTTATACTCGGCTTTTTCACCGAAGAAAAACGTGAAAGACTTATCTCTGCAAAACATACAATTACTTACGGCGTAGGGAGAATGTTTAAAGCATACGCAACCATAATGCTTATAACGTTTACCGAAATGTTCCTCGGATTATATCTGATGAAAGTAATAGGTTTGTTTGACGGCAACTATATTGCGATAATATCTTTTGTAACGTGCGTTGTTGACATTGTTCCCGTTCTTGGAACCGGTACGGTTCTTATTCCGTGGGCGTTATATAACCTTTTATTTGCAGACGTAAAATTCGGAATAGGTCTTCTGGTTATTTATGCGGTTATTACCGTAATACGTCAGGTTATAGAGCCGAAACTTGTTGCGAATCAGGCAGGATTACCTGCTATTGTAACAATTATGGCTATGTTTGTAGGCGCAAAACTTTTCGGCGCATTTGGTGTTATAATACTTCCTTTTACGGTTATTATTGTGAAATTTTTATATGATGAGGGAATATTCGGAAACAAAAAAATTAAAGAGCAGAAGAATGAAGATACGGTTGAAATAACAGAAAACAGCGGTGAATAATTATGATTGACATACATTCTCACACACTTTGGGGACTTGATGACGGTTCGAGAAGTTTGAATACTTCAGTTGAAATGTGCCGCATTGCTTCGGAAAGCGGAACTGAAGTTTTATTTTTAACACCTCATATTGTATATTGGGAAAATGCCGAGGATCTCTATGATTTAAGAGAAGAAAAAACCGAAAGACTTGAAGAAATACTTGACGAATACGGTGTTGAACTGAAACTTGTTAAAGGTTTTGAAATTCTTTGCGATGACGATATTTTCGATATAAAATATTTTAAACCGTACACTCTCGGCGGAACTCGTTATATTCTTATAGAATTTGATTTTGAAAAGCCAACCGAAGAAGATGTTATTTCATGGTGCAATTATCTTATTTCTCAAAGCCTTGTACCTGTAATTGCACATCCGGAGAGGTACCGTTTTGTCAAAGAAAACATTTCAGTTCTGGAAAAACTTTCGGATAAAGGCGTGCTGTTTCAGATAAATTGCGGCTCTCCGCTCGGAATGTTCGGTGATTCGGAATGTAACATTTCATTAAAAATGCTCAAATGCGGCTATGTTGATTTTATCGGTTCGGATGCTCACGATACCGTTTACCGCAGTACGAACATAAGCGAACTGATAGAGGAGTACCCGGAAACAGTTTCCGAAGATGTAATTTTTGACGCAACAGAAAGAAATCCCCAAGCCGTTATCAACAATGAAATAATTGAAACAAAAAGAAAAGGGAGTCTTCTTGACGTTTAATAGTGTACTTATTTAACAATTATTAAATAAATCTTAAAATTTCTTAAAAAATATTCACTTTAATTCTAAAAAAGAATAATAAATAGAAAAATATGTGATATTATTCAAATAATGAAAAATGAAGGGAGGTTTACAGAATGTTAGAATCAATTTGGACAGTTCTCGGTAACTACGGTCTTGACCTTTCTGAAATCGCAGCAGAAATGTCAAAGCTTTTCGCAGTAGACCCCAATTCTGAATCCGGCTACTCAGGTACACTTGAAGCTCTTGCAAATGTTCCGGTTGTAGGTGAAATTCTTAAAGCTTTCGCAAGCTTTGCTCCGTCAATACCCTCTGTTGACTAATCGTTTACTTGGACGAAATCAAGTGTGAATTATTGCAATAGTTTTCACTTAAAGGAATGTGTTTTCACATTCCTTTCAGTCTGTCGAAAAACCCTAAATCTCAAATGAGGTTTAGGGTTTTAGCATTGGAAATCATAAAAAATATAGAATATC
>JAZUKF010000030.1:0-2585 GCA_045643165.1 Acutalibacteraceae bacterium
AACGGCAGAATGGCTCGGCTTTTGCATTTGTGGTTTTTAATCCGCAAGGGTTATAAATCCGCTTTGTTTATTCCGTTTTCAAGCAAAATTGAAAAAACAAGAAAAAAATACTACGATGCTTATACAATTATTGAAGATAACAAAAAGTACAGCGGTGTTCTTGATGTTACATCTTTCGTTCTGTACTTCACCGAAAATGTGTATAACGAGATAACGGGCGAAGTTGTCGGAACAGACACTTTTGAAGTTTATGAAAATGCACTATCGAGTGGTAAGATAACCGAAAAGGAAACAAAACTGTGGAAATTCGTGCTGTCTTTCTACGGAACGGGAGAGTTTTCAACAAAGCAACTTGAAAAGGATTTCGGTAATGCCGCCTATGCGACAATTCGAGGTTTTGTGCTGAAATTCGAGGAACTTGGTTTGCTCTACTCTACAAAATACGGTGCAACAATAAAATACAAAATTGCAAATGACAGCAGGAGATATTATTTTGAATGCAATGGAACAAGGAATTTTCAATTCTTCAACGAAAAAGCGGTTGGATGATTTAGAGCACCGCAAAGAAGAAATTGAAATTCAAATTGCGGAAGAAAACATTAAAAAGCCAATGCTCACCAAATACCAAATTGTATTTTGATTCTACCGTTTGCGTAAAACCGATGTAACCAATGCAACACATCGCAAACGGTTAGTTGACAGTTTTGTAAACGCCATAATCGTCCACGATGACCGATTGGAATTCTATTTCAATTACAAAGACGGGGCAACAACTCTTTCGGTCAAAGATTTAGAAAACAGTTCGGATTTAGTTAACTCACTCCCACCATGAAAAAAGCATCCTTCGGGATGCTTTTTTCAACGAAATAAATCTCTTACGGGATTTGTGAAATATCCTGCGTATGTGAAATACGCCTACGGCGTGTGAAATGCCTGCGGGCGTGGGTGGATTTATTTCATTTCACTTTGCGAAGCCAAGCGGAGCAATATTTCACAATTTGCGTGAGCGAGTATATCATATTAGTCTGCTTTCTATATGTCTACCGTTTTAAAAATTACAAGTCCGTCGGCACAGGTATCGTACAAAACGGCGACGGTATTTTCGTTAATTTCCGTAAGGACGGAATAGGAAAATGCGTCATCGGTTATATTTACTGATTTTTCAAGTGTCATATTGTTCGTTTCGTCAAGTGTGAAAACGTAAATCTTTCCGTTTATGCGATGAATATTTTCCTCACCCTCACCTTCGGGATAAGATACAAGAATTTTATTTCCCGATTTTATTGCGGAAAAATCACATTCCGAATGTACTCTTACCGGGAGTTTTACAGGCATTTCCCAGCATTTTCTCTCTCTGTCATAATCCGCATAGCAGATATGCTTTATCCCGTTTCGGAAAAACATACGGATAATGCCGTTGTCAAGTTCCACCGGTTTACATTCTCCGCTCCATGTAATCTCATCGGTTGCGGGAATATAGGGACTTCTTTCCCACGTTTTACCTCCGTCATGGGATATAACGGTAAGTGAAGCGGAAAATCCTGTTTGATTCATGGCATAAAACGGTAAAATCATATCTCCGTTTTTTGTGATAATGCCGTTCCCGGGGGAAGAAATACAGGCACTTTCATCTTTTGATTTAATATCGGAAAATTCCCAATGCCATGTTTTTGTGTTGTCATCGGAAAAAATATGTAATGTGAACATGGTATTGTAAACGTGAAACAGAGAATCACGGTAAAAAATGTTCTGTGCAATATTCTTACCGGTGTCAATCTGCTTCTGAATCATAATTTCACCGTTTTTATAAATATTGCAGAACTCGTCAAGGGAATATTCTGTTATTTCACCGGATGTTTTCATTATCGGTGCAAAGCCGTCATAAAAATCCCCGGCATAGTAGGGATAATCCTCATAAAAATTATCGGTATCTTCATATTTATCCGTAAGTGCAAGATGTTTTTTACCGTTCACCGTTATAAATCCCGTACCTGTACAGGGCCAACGGAGACCTGTTGTAATTCCTGTGGGATTCATATTGACAAAAATATGTATTCTTCCGTCAGGTGTCTGCACGGGATCGGGATCAATACAAGTTGTTACATCCTCCGGATTAAGAGGGGAACCGCAGCTGTCGGGGAAATATGCGGCATAGCCCGTTTCCCATGTTTCGCCTTTATCATGAGATATTGCGTAAACCGTATCTATTCCGCCGAAGTCATCACCGGGCATATCCCATCTGGCATCACAGGTGGCGAAAAGGTCGCCGTTTTGAAGTGTGATAAGTCCGGGAATACGAAAATTTCCGCACCCTGCCGCCATGGGCGGAAATGGTTGACCGGTTGTTTTCTCGGTAATATGATAATATCCGGCACGTGTATAATTTATATTAGTCATAATGATTTTTTCCTTTCTGCAGTAGTATACATATAAAAAGAAAAAACCCACATAAAATCTGCAGATTTTTTCAAAATATATCAGTTATTTTTCTGATTTAAGAATTTAACATAGTCAACAGAATCCATATATCTGCGGTAAAAATGAAAGCCCTTTTCATGGTCAAGAATTTTTCCGTTATAATAATC
>JAZUKF010000031.1:0-29149 GCA_045643165.1 Acutalibacteraceae bacterium
GGCAAAGATTTTCCGACTCATAATGATATTTATGTTATGAAATAATTAAATACATCAAATTTTCCTGAAAAAACGGTTAACACGTCTTTCTCTGTCAAGTGTGGTGGAACGGTAATGTCCGGGATAAAGTGTATAATCTCCGTTTAAGGATTTTAATCTCATTAAAGAAAGAGTTAATTCCTCGTCGCTTCCGCCGTAAAAGTCGGTTCTTCCGCATACCGCACAGAAAAGAGTATCTCCGGTGAATATAATTCTGTCATTTTCAAAGATGTAGCAAACGCTTCCCTTGCTGTGTCCCGGCGTATGCATAACGGTGAATTCCGTCTTTCCTATCCTGAACAAATCACCGTCTTTTTCTTTTATATCCGCTTCACAGGGTTCAAGTTCGATTTCCGCCATTGTGGCAAGAGATTTATCGTTATCCGTAAGACATTCCGCATCTCTCTCATGTATCAGAATTTTTGCTCCCGTCTTTTCTTTTAACTTCTTTACACCTATAATATGGTCAAAATGTCCGTGAGTCAAAAGAATATATTTCACCTTTGAAATATTATTTTCTTCAATGGATTTCAGTAAATTCGCATTACAAAATCCCGGATCGATAACTGCCGCTTCACGGCTTTCCTTATCTATAACGATATAGCAGTTTTCATCTGTTTTTTTCATTAAAATCGTAATTACATCTACCATTTTTTGCTCCTATTTACACCAAATATCAGTATCGAACATTATAGTTACAGGTCCGTCATTAACAAGAGATACCGCCATATCGGCACCGAACTCCCCGTGTTCCGCTTTACGAACACCGTATTCCCTTAACTTTTCGATATAATATTCATATAATCTGTTTGCCTCCTTCGGCGGTGCGGAGGAAATGAAAGAAGGTCTGTTTCCTTTTTTACAGTCTGCGCATAACGTAAACTGCGATATTACAAGTACCTCACCGTCAACATCAAGTAGGGAAAGATTCATTTTTTCATTTTCATCTGTAAAGACACGAAGGTTTACTGTTTTTCTTGCAAGAAGTTCCGCTTCTTTTTCGGTATCGCCTTCGACGACACCCACAAGAATCATATAACCTTTTGCTATTTCACCTATGGTTTTTCCCTCGACCTTAACGTCTGCCCTTGTAACTCTCTGAATAACTGCTTTCATCTTTCCCTCACATTCCCGAACGCTCTACCGATAAAACTCCGTCAATTTTAACGAGTTTTGCAATAACACTTTTAAGATGCTCCGCACCGTTGACTGTAATGGATATGGACATTATCACACGTCCGTCCTTAGCCATTCTTGTATTTACGGAATGAATCATAACATGCATAGCGGCAAACTGACCTGAAACATCGGCAAGCAGTCCCACTTTATTTATACATATTATGGAGAGTGTTGCGGTATATTCCTCTTTTATTGATAAATTCCAGCTTGCCCTTACCCATCTTTCAGGCTCATTACATTCCGGAATATTCCGAGGAACATTGGGGCAATTCCTGTTATGAACAGACACGCCGTGTCCCCTTGTAATGAACCCGATTATTTCATCACCGGGCAAAGGATTACAGCACTTTGAAAATTTTATAAGGCAGTTATCAATGCCTTCGATAATAACACCGCCGTTACCTCTTCCGCCTGTATTCCTCGGCTGAGAAACAACTATCTCATCCTTTTTCTCCGTAACCTCTCTTGCCTTGACAAGTCTTGAATAGCTTTCCCTTATAGCGGGGATAAGTTTTGAAAGTACGATTCCTCCGTAACCGATGGCGGCATAAAAATCATCCGTATCGGGAAATTTTTGCCTTTCGGCTATTGATTTAACAAAGGACTCATATTCTTCATCATTGAGAACAAATTTATTTCTGCGAAATTCCCTTTCGATTTCCGCACGGCCTTCTTCAATATTTTCTTTTCGTCTTTCCTTTTTAAACCAGGATTTGATTTTACTCCTTGCTTCGCTTGTCTTTGCGATTTTCAACCAATCACGGCTCGGTCCTTTACCGGGACTTGAGGAAGTTAATATTTCAATAATTTCTCCTGTTTTCACAACAAAATCAAGAGGAACAATTCTTCCGTCAACCTTTGCTCCCACCATTTTATTACCGACGGCGGAATGTATCGCATAAGCAAAATCTATAACCGTTGCACCGGAGGGTAACGAAAAAACATCACCCTTGGGAGTAAAAACAAAAACTTCATCCGGAACGAAATCGCTTTTTATTGTAGAAACGATTTCTTCCGCATTATCGGACTCATTTTGTCTTTCGATAAGTTGCCGTATCCATGCAAGACGGTCATCTGTCTTTTCACGGGACGTGTTTCCGATTTTATATTTCCAGTGGGCGGCAATACCGTATTCCGCAGTATAGTGCATATCCCATGTTCTTATCTGTACCTCAAAAGGTACGCCTTCTTTTCCGATAACCGTGGTATGCAAAGACTGATACATATTTGCCTTAGGGGTTGAAATATAATCCTTAAACCTTCCGGGAATAGGTTTAAACATATCATGAATAATACCTAAACAGTTATAACAGTCGGTAACGGAATCAACAATAACTCTCACGGCATATATATCATAAATTTCATCAAAATTTTTATTCTGCATATACATCTTTCTGTATATACCGTGAACACTTTTAATTCTTCCGCTGATATTAGGTTCCGCAATGATATTGCATATACGTTCTTTAATTCTTGATTTTATATCTTCAAGAAATTCATTTCTTGCATCATTCTGAATTTCAAGATTTTTTTCGATTTCCTCATAACCTATGGGATCAAGAAAAGCGATTGAGATATCTTCAAGTTCCTCCTTAATTGCTCTGATACCGAGACGGTGAGCGATGGGAGCATAGATTTCCAAAGTTTCAAGGGCTTTATCCCTTCTCTTTTGAGGACGCATAAATTCAAGGGTTCTCATATTATGAAGTCTGTCCGCAAGTTTAATGATAATAACTCTGATATCCTCGGACATGGCAAGAAACATTTTTCTGATATTCTCCGCCTGCTGTTCTTCTTTTGAATTTCTGCTGTATTTCGGATTTGCGGACTCGGATTTTTCTCCGTCCTTTGCAGGTATCGGCACCTTGCCTAACTTTGTAACACCGTCAACAAGTTTTGCCACATCTTCTCCGTATTCTTTTTTTATTTCCTCCAAGGATACCTCCGTATCCTCAACAATATCATGAAGAAGTGCCGCAATGATCGACTGACTGTCCATACATAAATCAGCAAGAATATTTGCCACCGCAACAGGATGGATAATATACGGCTGACCGGAATACCTGAATTGTCCGTCATGAGCCTTCAAGGCATAATCGTATGCCTTATCAATTTTTTTAACTTCTTCGGAGGAAAATACTTCAACAAGTTTTTCTCTTAAAAGCAAATATCCGTTTTCATTTTTTTCCGTATCCATATTTTTCCTCCTTATTCATTATTGAAGATAACCTTTTAACCGCTGAAGAATTGATGAATTATCAAGGTCAACCTTTTCCTTACTGTCGATTATTTTAACAGAATTATGTTCAATATCTCTTCTGACAAGTCCCAACTCCTCCAACATATCTATCGCCACCAAAACGGCGCACAGTTTTTCGCCGTTATCTCCTATCCTGTAATCAAGATATTCCTCCGGCCATGACCATGCTGAATATTTTCTCATCATCTTATACACACGTGCAACGATATCTCTTGTGGGAATTGCTTTAAATGCCTCTGTACAATCAATATCTTCACCACGTTTTATTTTATCGTAAAGAGCGTAACTTTCAAAAATCGCATCCTCATCCATTCCGGAGAAGCGGATATCTTTGATATAAACAGCCGCTTTAATTCTTCCTAAAAAATCATTTTTTTCAAGAATTGCGGCAACGTCAACCACATCTCCCTCAAACAATCCCAAACGGAATAAAGAAATTCCGAATTTCATTGCACTTATCTGAACGTCTCCTCTTGACATTGTGATTTTACAATGTTTTCCGTTTGAAACAGGTTCAACTTTGTCGATACGCATTTTATATAATCCGAAAATCGGTTGCTTATTTCCCGCTCCGTAAGGTTCTAAAAACGAAAGAGCATCCAGCAAATCAACGTCAATATATTTCGGATTGATTTTGCAGTCAATATCCAACTGTGCAAAGGGCATTTCACGTTTTGCGGCATACTCGTTAACCTTTCTGCGGAATTCATCTATTTTGTCAACATTTATTTCAAAACCTGCCGCAAGAGTATGACCGCCGAAATGATTAAGTATTTCTTCCGTTTCGCAAAGCATATCAAAAAGAGAAAATCCCTCAATGCTTCTTCCGGAACCTTTACCGACACCGTTTTTCTTTGAAATAACAAGACAGGGTTTACCGTATTCTTCAACAATTCTTGCCGCCACTATTCCGATAACACCGCCGTGCCATTCATCTCCGTCAACGACAATAACTCTGTCATATAAATATTCCGGATGATTTTGAAAAATCTCTTTCGCCTCATCAATGATAGACTGCTCCGCTTTCTGCCTTAAAGAGTTTGCTTCAATAATTTCCTCCGCAAGCATTTTCGCTTCCGCTTCATCATTACTCATAAGCAATTTAAGTGCTCTCGAAGCATCGCCCATTCTGCCTGCCGCATTTATTTTCGGCACAATCGTAAAAGCAATATTCAATGCATTAAACTCTTTATGCTTCATATCAAGAGCTTCCTTTAATGCCTCGATGCCGATTCTGCTTCTTTGATTGATTTTGGCTGTTCCGGATTTAACAAACTGTCTGTTTTCTCCGAAAAGAGGTGTAACATCTCCTATGGTGCCGATTGATACAAAGTCGGAATATTCTTCAAGCAATTCATCGCTGTCATCGCCCTCTATGGCTTCTGCCAATTTGTAGGCAATTCCCACGCCTGCCCAATCTTTGAATTCTCCGGGATAATCTTTCCTGTACGCATCAACCACCGCCACCGCATCGGGTAAATCATCCCCCGGTCTGTGATGGTCTGTAATAACAAGGTCCATGCCCAACTCTTTAATAAGTTTCGCTTCTTCAAATGCACTTATTCCGTTATCCACGGTAATAATAAGTTTAGTTCCCATTTCGGCAATTTTCCTGACCGAGTCGGTATGCATTCCGTAGCCCTCGGAATTTCTGTCGGGAATGTAATATGAAACATCCGCACCCTTTGAAGAAAGATATGAATATAAAAGTGCCGTTGATGTTACTCCGTCTGCGTCGTAATCTCCGTAAATCACAATTTTTTCAAAATCAACTATTGCTTTTCTTATCCTGTCCGCAGCCTTCTCCATATCCGGAAGTTCAAAAGGATCGGACATATATACCGTTTCTCCCGAAAGAAAATCCTCCGTCTCCTGTTCACCGAGAAAATTCCTTGAAACCAAAAGCAATGCCGCAAAAGGATTCAATGAGTATTTTTCACTTATCTCCGCAACATATTCTTTATCAACTTTTGAAACCGTCCACTTTTTTCTTCTCATGAGTCAGTTCCTCTATGTAATAATTTCATTTTAAAAATATTATCTTATAATAACATTTTTTTGAAATATAATCAATATTTTTCACTATTTTTCCTGCTTATTCCGCTGTTTTTTGCACAAAAAGAAATTTATCACAATCATTGCAAGGAAGAAAAATCCGATATAACCGAAAATCGGATAAACAATACCAATCAGATTTGAAAATCCCGCAAGGCTTGCAAATATCATAACAATACCGACACTTAACACAAAAATCGGTCTTTTCTTCTTTAACTTCGGCTTTTTCGATTCAACAAAAGTGATAATTGCCACAAGGCACGATATACATGCTCCCAACATTCCGCCGAATAAAAGCACAGAATAAACGTAACCGAAAATTTTATTATATTTTGTGCAGGCATACAGCATGGGAAGTTCTTCTTTGACGCTTTCGGGATAAATGTTCATGGCAAACAAAATACCCATAGCAATAATCAAAAGCAATATTCCTCCGAAAACCGAACCCGCCACAACAGTGCTTGTTTTCTTTGCCTCCCTGCCAACAGGAGATAATATTCCCACCGCAGAAAACACATTGTAAGAAACATAGGTTATAGCAGAAAAACAAACACTTCCCATTAAGGGATTATTCCTGTTTCTTATCATAATATTATTAAAATCGGGAATAACTCCGTTTTTCGATATAAGTAAAACAGATACCGTTACGCACATGACAACAAGTGCAGGCACAAACAGAGAAAACACCGTAACCATTCCGCCTACTCCCGCCATGGCAATACCGCAAACAATTACTCCGAAAACTATGCACCCCACCGAAGAAGGGACACCGAAAATCTGATTTGCCGTTGCACCGGCTCCCGCCATCATTACCACCGCAACGCAGAACAGAAAAAGAATTTGAAAAAACACCGTAATTTTTTCTGCAATAACATTATTATTCGGCACGATAATTTTATCAAGAGCCTCCGTGTTTTTATCCATGGCAATTTTAAAAATGAAAACACCGAAAAGTGTCTGCAAAATTACAGCCGCAACAATAGCGTAAATTCCTTTAACACCGAAGGAACCGAAAAAACTGTACAATTCCTGACCGGAAACATATCCTGCGCCTAAAATACTTCCTGCCAAAGTAAAGCATATTTTAATGGGGTTGATTTTTTTCATGTCAATCTCCTTTTAAGACAACGCCGTATGTCTAATTCTACCACATTTTTTAAATAAAATCTACTATCAGAAAATATTGATTTGAAAAGAGATTGAAGAATTTTCATATTTATGTTATAATAATATTTAATGTAAACTGAAAAGAGGACTGACAAATGATTACAAAAATTGAAAATGATTTATTTACCTGCGAAATAAAAGATGACGGAGCCGAGCTTCACAGTTTCAAAAGAAAAAGTGATAACAAAGAATATATCTGGTGCGGTAACCCCGATATATGGTACGGTCAATCACCGATCCTTTTTCCTATAATAGGCAAACTTCTTGACGATAAATATCGCTACAACTCGGCAGAATATTCTTTGCAGAAACACGGCTTTGCAAGAAAAAGAAAATTTGCCCTTACCGAAAAAGGTGAAGATTATGCCATTTTCTTTCAGAAAGAGGACGAGGAAACTCTCAAACAGTATCCCTTTGAATTTGAACTTTACGTTAAATTTGAACTTGATAACGACGGACTTAAAGTTTCCCATAAAGTAATAAATAAAAGCGGAAAAGAAATGTTTTTCTCCCTGGGTGCTCATCCCGGATTTAATATCGAAATCGGAGACAGCATTATCTTTGACGAAAACGAAACTCTCGTAACGGAAAGGATTGACGATAACGCAATTATCGCCGTTAAAGATGAACCTCTCCTTAACAATGAAAAGGAAATCATTATTACAGATTCGATTTTTAAAACCGATGCTCTTATTCTGAACGGATTTAAGTCAAAGGGATTGACTCTTAAAAGCCAAAAAGACGGCGACATTATCCATTTCGATTTAGGGGATGCACCTTTCCTCGGAATATGGGCAAAGCCCGGTGCTCCCTATGTTTGCATTGAACCCTGGTGGGGCGTAAACGATGACTACGATAAAAAGGACGATATTTCCATGAAACGGGGAATTCAATCACTTCCCGATAACGGCATCTTTGAATACTCGTGGAAAATAAAAACATTATAATACAAGGGACTGTCGCATTCGGCACAGACTTGTAAGCCTGTGCCGTTTGAAAAGCAAACTAAAATATATTATTAAAAGACGGTTGTAAAAGAAAGTTTTATCTTTTATAACCGCCTTTTTGTGATTATTTAATTTGATTATTATATCATTTTGCTTTTCTAAATGCGACAGTCCCTATTTTTTCTTCTTTAAATTATTTTCAAACTGTTTCTCCGGGCTTAACCGAATGTGTAACGAATTTTCTGACTCCGAACTTATAAAATTTTTCTATTGTTTTTAATTTTTCCGCATTATAGCAAACGCTTTCAATTTCATAATTTTCAAGTGAAGCAATTTTCTCTCTCGTGTTCTCCTTAATATCCCCGTTAAAGCAGATTATATAATTATTCTTCCGGCAAAGAGAAATCGCTTTGGAACTTACGGTATCAACAACGAGCCAACAGGAAACGGAAGGATTTATTTTTCTGAGATATTTCAATGTTCTGACCTTGTTTGATGCAAAGGTCGTTTCATCCAGAACTCCGCTTTCCGATAAATATCCTAAAAGTCTCTCCATTGCCTCCTCATCATAATCATGAAAATACAACGTGGGAAGCAATCCGTTTGAAACACAGTATTCTATCAGTTGTTCCGCCGTCATCAATGTATTGTTTTTATTCTCCCCAACAGTTAAATTATATTTTAATGCTTCATAATATGTCATGGACGAAATTTTTCCGCTTCCGTTTGTAACCGAAGAAATATCCTCGTCTTTGATACAAATCCATTCCTTATTTTCACTTAAATGTAAATCTATTTTTATTCTTGTGAAGCCGTCGCTTATAAGCATATCAGAGGTTTCTTCGGTATAATCAGCCGTGTCCTTTCCGCAACCTCCGTCGGCAATCAAAGTTACAAGTTCGTTTTTAATAACCTTTGAATCATCCAATGTAACATGATATTTAATTTCATCAAATGCTTTTCCTATACAAAATGCTCCTACAACAATGCAGGCCGAAATCAGTACAAAAAGCAATATTTTTTCTGTCCTTATTTTTTTCTTCATTTTTTCACATTCCCGGAAAACATTTTATGTATGATACAGCCAAACCTTCATTCAACCCGAAACGCAAATAAACTTTATTCCTTTCTGCGTTTACAAATCGGTCTGAAACAAATATTCTCCTGCATCCCTTTTTCAAAGCATATTCCTGTGCCTTGTTTAACATCATTATTGATATTTCTTCATCATTATCCTTAACGGCAAAATCGCCGATATTTCCCACCGGCATTAAATTATCCGCCAAGGAAATTATTATATCTATACTGATAGTGGATATTATTTTTCCGTCAGCTTCTCCCACGTAAATTTTCTTGTTTTCCCTATTCGTAATTCTTTCAAATTCACATTCATATTTTCCGCTTAAAACAGTTCCCGATTTTCTTCCTCTGCTTTCAAGTAAAGAAACAATAAAGGGCCAATCATTTTTTTCGGCTTCTCTGATAATAAAATTCATATTACGTCCTCTCATTCTTTATATTTCTGTATAAATATATGAAAGGATGTCCGTTTTTATTCCGGAGGAGATTTTATAAGTTTATTTACACTTAATGATACAATTACACCGATTATTGTCCCTACAATTCTGTTAAAAGCAATAACATAAGGTTCGGAATAGTCAAAGCCTACAACTATAATCAAAAAAGTAATCACCGTTATTGATGAAGCTTCTTTATGATTTATCAGAGAGCAAAAAGAAATAAGCCCCACAACACCCAATACCGCAATAAATATATCTGCACGTGAATTAAAAAAACGTACATTTATTTCATTTACGGCAATTCCGAATAAGCCTCCGAAAACAGAACCGATTATTCTGCTGACGGCAAACTCCACGGATTTTCCGATAGTACTCTGTAAACATATCACCGTAGCGATACAAGCAAATGTGGGAGAACCTCCGAGAAAAATCTTTTTTAAAAAAATTCCCACATCTCCCGAGGTCGTTATTGAATTTTGGATAACAGACAATATATGATAAATCAACAGGCAAATGAACACGCTCAAAGCGGTTTTTACCGTTCTCATTCCGATACGGAATTTATACTTCTTCAAAAATTCACCGCCAAAAAATTCTTAATAATATATTATTACCCGAATTTTTAACGATTTTAACGGCAATGTTATTTTATTCTGTTTTTATTTCTTATCAATTTCAATCATATAAAATGCCTTGATACGTGCCAAAAATTCTCTTGCATTGTTATAAATCATCCATTGATACTCTCTCGGATCCGAGTTTATACCGTAAGCATCTACTCCCTGCTTCCTTGCAAGATACACGGAACGGTACAAATGATATTTTTGAGTAACGATTACCGCTTTTTTTACATTGAATTTTTCTTTCATATTTTTCATAGAAGAAAAAGTATTCAATCCCATTTCGTCAGTATTGATTTTTTCCTCATTTATTCCCATTTCAAGAGATACCTTTTTCATTGCGGTTATCTCGTCGTATTCTTCGGGATTTTCGGAATCTCCGCTGAGAAGCAAAAAATAATCTCCGTTATTATCAAACATATCACATGCTGTTTTTATTCTGTCATAAAGCATATCGCAGGGAGTACCGTCAGGGAAAACACCTGCACCTAAAACCAGCACACAATCTTTTTCCTTTGCAATCGCTTCTTCAGCAGAAATAATATACGGACTTGAAAAACCCACAATATAAATATTTATACCTGCCAACGTGAGAAAAACAACGGCAACAGCAGAAATCAAAATTATTAAAAATTTCTTTTTCATTCAATATCACATAATTATTTTATGTTGATTTTTTTCTTCATAAGATAGTTCGTTCCGATAAACATTACTGCGGTACTTATTATCTGGAAGATGAAACCGCCTATTCCGATTATGGTTCCCTCACCTACGGCACCGCTCATTGAGTTCGTTGTAAAGGAAACCTTTGAATCTGCGAAATAAAGTGCAACGGGTAAATTTCTCGTAAGAGAAATAAATATACCGAACATAACCGCAAATACTCCGATGAAAAGAAGCACTCCGCCGGCAGTACCGAACTGATTGAAAGGCTTGATATTTGACAATGTCATGGAGAAGAAAATCTGAGAAATCAAAACAAGAACTTCCATAAACAGTATCAAAACCAATGCAACGATTACTTTTACAAGAATTGATTTATCCGGCAGTTTTTCTATCATTTCATAAAGCATATTAAGTTCTTCAAGTACTTCGGGTTCAATTTTGCTGAAGAAAAATTTAATGATAAAAGCATAAATTCCGATATATAATACATAACTTAACGTAACCCATGAAAAAGAAACAAGAGCCTTTGAAAAAAGTAAATCTCTTGATTTCACCGGTATGGTATAACTTAAATATCCCTGGTTACTGTACAAAGATTTATTGAAATAAGAAAGCATCACAAAAACAGTTATGATCATAATTGCAAAACTTAACATTATTAAAATAAACGTTCCGATTGCCTGAAAAACAACAAGTTTATCAAAAGCATACGAAAGTGCGGTCAGTATGCCCACAAGTATTGCAATTACATATAAGCCGAGCATTGAATGTGCACTGGCTTTAAAATCATTTTTAATCAATTTCCCAAGCATACTTAAACACCTCCTTAAATGCATCCTCAACTGTTTCACCCGCATTGCGAATTTCCTCGGTATCACGGTCAAAAAGTACATTGCCGTTTCCTATCATAAGAACGTGATTGAAAATTCTTTCAACATCATGGATAAGGTGAGTGGAAAGAAGAACGGTAGAGTCCTTTGCGTAATTATTCATAATCGTATCAAGGATAAACGTCCTTGCCGCAGGATCCACACCGCCCAAAGGCTCATCAAGAATATACAGTTTTGCTTTTCTTGACATTACAAGGACAAGCTGAAGTTTTTCCTGCATTCCTTTTGACATGGATTTTGCCTTCTGTTTCATGGGTAAATTAAAATGCTCCACCATGGAAATTGCTTTTTCCTTATCAAAATCAGCAAAAAAATCAGCGAAATAATTTATAGCATCTATCGGACGCATCCAGTCCGCAAGATATGTCTTTTCCGGAAGATAGGCAACCATGCTTTTACTTTCTACACCGGGACGGTTTCCGTCAATAAAAACATCTCCGGAATAATCGTTAATAAGTCCCGTTAAAATTTTTATCAAAGATGTTTTTCCGCATCCGTTGGGACCTAACAATCCAATAATCTGTCCCGGATTAAGGGTAAAAGAAACATTCTTTAATACCTGATGCTTACCGTATGACTTCGACAGATTTTCAACACGAATGATCGGATTGGAATAAAAATTATCTTCTTTGACTATAGGAGCCAAAGCAATCCCCCCTATATTATAATAACTTATGTCATTATCCCATAATTTATTTACTGTGTCAATAAAATATAATGAATTAACTGTTAAAAATTCATAAAAAACAGCCGTTTGCAATTCAACGGCTGTTTTTTATATTCAGTTTAAAGGAACTGCCTTTGTAAACATTGAAAAAAATTCTATGATTTTTGTTTTTACTTCATTAACAATATCCTTTACGGCTTTGATAATCGCAGAGAATATTTCATCGCTCTTCGATTCCTTCTTATCATCTACAGTGCCGCCGTTATTTTTAATAAAGTCTTTTAAAGCAGTACCGAGACCGTCACTGAGGATCCATACAATGGCTTCTTTGTAAAAATCCTCGGGAACTAATTTCAAAACAACCTGAAGAACGGGGTTCTGAACATAGTCTGCAATTTTTCCGGCATAAAGCTTTGAAAGGAAATCGGCAATTTTTTCAGCCTGTGATTTGTTTAATGTAAGTAAATTATCTGCACCGGAAAGTTTTAGTGCCTGATTTACTATCCATTCCGCAACAGGTTTTGCTACAGTACTGCCACCGGTCAATTTCTCAACAAGTAATTCTTTTAACTCCTCACTGAATTTTTCCCTTGCGGAATCATTTAATCCGTTTGCAATTTTTGCAAGTTCAAGAAGCATTTTCGTAATGTCATCCTTAGACTCCGCCGTTGTACTTCCTGTATCAGCGGCAAATGACTGAACGGAAAAAGCAACCGTAAATGTTGAAAACAGCATAACCGTTACAAGTAATAATGATATGATTTTTTTCATTTTTATCATCCTCCTTTTTGTTCTGATAATAATATACTACCATTATCAAATAATGTCAATTATTATAAATTAAAAATAATGTAAAAATATAAAAACAACCGTGCAGAATAAAAATACTTTTTCTGCACGGTTATAATTATTAAAACTTAAATATGTTCGGGACTGAATTATTCGTTATCAGCCTTTTTCTTTGTGCAAACGATTGCACCTACTGCTGCAACTGCAAGAACTGCAACTGCTGCGAAGGAAGAAGTTGTACCTGTAACAACACCGGGAATAGTTGTGGGTTCCTCTGTTGTGGGTTCTTCTGTTGTTGTGGTTTCTATTTCAGGCTCTGTTTTTTCTTCGCCTGTATAAATGCCGATTACAGCATTACCTACTTTGCTGTTCTGAAGAGCATCGATAAGGGGAGTTGTGTCAATGCCGAGATCCTCAAGTCTTTCGAGAATCTTGTCAACAAATCCTGCAACTTCACTTGAATCAACGATTTCAAGGTCAGCAAGGTCATAGTCTGCAAGTGTTGTTTCGATTGTATCTTTTACGTTTGACATATCAGCACCTGTAATATCGCTGATTGCAGTAGCGGCTTCGTCAATAGCATCCTTAGCCTTAACTGTTCCGGTGGATTCAAGAATATCACCGAAAGCATTGTAAAGAGCGTCTGCATTAACTTTTGCTGTTTCGGCTGCACCGGCTACATCGCCTTCGCCAACCTGATCGGCAATTTTTCCTACTACTTCTCCGAGATCTGCTTCTTCAGCTGCAAATGCCATTGTTGTAAAAGCAAAACACAATGCAATAACAACTAAAACACTGATTAATTTTTTCATTTTTATCCATTCCTTTCAATAAAAAGATATACGAATATGTTTTCTCTATTCGATAACGAGTTAAGTATAACTCATTTTTCCATAGATGTCAACATTTTTTTGAAAATTTTTTTAAGAAGTTTTACTTCTGTCTGTTTTCCACATCAAATAAACATTATTTCCGCTCGTATAATAAGTATCGGGAGTCGATGCATTACCCCTTGTAAAGCCTGCATTACCCAGTGCTTCCACAAAGGCATTGGTCATTTCCTCATCTTTAAGAGTAATTCTCATTTGCATTGTAAGTTGACTTCTGTCGGCAAATTTATCAAGTCTTCCCGGAACAAATCCCGTCAACCACCATGTATCCTGATAATCTCTCCTGAAAAGCACGTCTCCTTTATTATAACAGGTATATCCGATTTTTAACCGTTTTGAATTATCGGTGCATATATAGTGAGAAGATGTTGAATTCTCATCCTTATAATATACACCTGCCTCTGCACCTAAAAGAACAAAGCCGTATTGACCTTTCCAGAATTGTACAAGCCAATCGTTTCCGCCGTAATTGAATTTAATTCTTACTGTATCAAACCACAAAACGGCATAACCCGCAAGCTTATCGTAATACTGATTATAACCGAATTGCCTTTGCCACGGATCGGAAGTTGAATAAAATACATTTGCGTTTGAGTCCCATATAAATCCGAACGCACCTGCCTGTTTGGAAGCATTTTCGTTTGTAACGGGTGAATCTTTTCCGACGGCAGTTATCTTTTCTTTAGGTTTTGCGGTTGTTTTTACCTTCTTATCATTCTTCGTTACAAAAGGTTTAACTATTCCCGTAACACGTTCCGTTACGATTTTACCGTTTTTATCAGTAACTTTTTCACCCTTTTTATCTGTTACAACCTCCGTAACATCCTTACCGTTCTCATCGGTAACTACTTCCGTCTTTTCACTTGATTTCTCTGTTTCGGAGTCAATATCACCTAAAACGGAAAATGCGGTAACACTTTCACTCGGCTTAACGTTTTCATTTCCGGTTGAAGAATAATGTTTAATGAACAAAACCGACACTACCGCTACAACAACGGTAGCCAGACTTATGGCAACAACACTGACTATTTTATTTTTGTTCATTTCATCACTCCCATCATTTGAATTTACAACGTTTATTATAACATCTTATACGTTTCAGGTCAATTATATTAAATAAACAATAATTAAGAAAAAATATTGCCATGTAAATTTATATAATTATTTCGGAAAGTTTTTGTGCAAATCAGACAACAAAGGCGGGACTTTGTCCCGCCTTGCCATTATTTATTTTTCTTTAAAATCAAAGAACATCGTGTACATAAGGATTCTGCTGGTCAATATCGCTGATATAGTTGATATAACGGTCAACCTCGATAACGTCAGCATCAGTTACGATTTCATCCTTATTAAGGTCAAATGCGAAGTAATTTGAAGAACCTACTTCAATAAGTGAATCCTCAAAGTTTACCCAATAGATATCAAAGTTGATAATATCGGATGCATCAATAACACCGTCGCCTGTGATATCACCGAATATAACTGCTTCCATTTCGTCAAGAACGGTAGTTCCGGTTTCATCCAAAAGCTGGATTTTTGTACCGGTACCGATACGTTTTGAACCTGTGGAATTGATTACTTTGATCTGACCGCCGTTTTCACCGGCAATAAATGATTTTTCAAGATTTGCTTCGGAAAGGTTTTCTTTAAGTCCGTGTACGAATTTTGTTACGGTGTCAAATACAACCTTTGAATCAACAAACTTGAACTCAGGATCCTTGATTTCTTCAAGAGCCTTAAATGCTTTATCAAGAGCAGCAAGAGCCTTGTCTACGATATCCTGATCACCGATTCCGAGAATTCTGCTCAATTTCTTTGCAGCATCAAGAGCCTTATTAAGTTCCTCTTTTGTTGCTTCCGTATATTTGGAAAGATCGATCTTTTCAATTTCGGAAACGAGCTTATCAAGTTCGGAATAGTTAGCCATAGGATTATTAAGAAGAGTCATTGCATCAATGAGAGATCTTCTTGCACTGTTAACCATGGACTGTTTAAGGTACGGCTTTCCGGAATCGTCATCAAATATGTTTGTATAAGAAACCTTATTTGCAAATTTAACTACGTTCTGAACTCTTTCCCAAACTTCCTTGGAGAAATTGTTCTTGTTATATCCTTTATTCTGATAAAGGGTAATAACGTAGTCAAGCTGAGTTGTACATGCTTCACGCTGTTCAAGTTTACCGTAATAATATTCAACAGCATACGCAATCTTTGTGATTTTTGCAGAAGTAAATGTTGCAAGTTCTGCATCGGCAGCGGCAATTTCATCATCTGTTTTAGCAGCCTGACGAGCAAGAACTGCTGCATTGTAATCCTTTACAAGGTCTTCAGCTTCATCAATTGCTTTATCAAAATAACGGTAGGAGCAAAGGTCAAAGTCTGTCTTATGGTTCCATGCGGTAACATCCAAATCAAACTCATCATCTGCATTACCTAACATATTGCCGTATTTTTCAACCAATGCATTAACATCGTTAATTGTCTTTGTGGGATAACCGGCTGCAGGCTGAACCGTTAAGTACGGAAGATCATCTTCAAGTCCCATAGCAGGTGTTATAAATTGAACTAATGAACTCCAAAGTGTTTTACCCTGTGCTACAAATCCCTGGAGAAGGTTAATAATAAGGTTACCGATCATATCATCCGTAAGGATAGATGACAATGTTGTGCAGGATGAGGGGATAATCTGTCTGCCGGCACAAATAACTCCGAGGAAGTTATTGAGGAACCAAACTACAAAGTTGAGAGCGGTCTTATTAAGCGGTCCGCTTGAATTCTTATAGAAGAGAGAAAGAATCGGCTCAAAGTTAAGATCAAACAAAGGTTTGAAGAAATGGTTCATAATAAGATCCTGGGATCCGCTGATGTTTCCGCCGAAGAGTGAAAGAGGAAGTACTTTAAAGATAGTCTTATCAATCTTCTGCCATACTGTGTCGGAACCGGACAAACCGCATGTTGCGAAAATACCGAGATAATTTTCTGCAGTTCCGAGAGCCCAGTCAACGATCTTTTTAAGAGAAGCTTCAAATGTAAGACCTGTGGGAACATCGATAGGTGTATAAGCATTCAGATAATAAATACCGATATCCGTACCCATCTGAATAGCAAGATCCGTTCCTGCTGTGATTAAACCCTGCTCCATTTTACCGAGATAGTTCTGTTCGGGAACGATTTCAGCCGCTATTGCAGCAAGAGCATAACAAGCAAGTTGTTCGATATCCTTACATTCAAGGTCTACTCCGTTACTGTCTGTAAAGAGAACGTAACCGAATTCATCCTCTACGAAAAGTTTTGCGATATATGTTACGGCTTCCTCAGTAGACATAGCCTTAACTTCATTTGCAGGTAATACATCTGCATTTGCGGGAAGTAAGAACTCACCGAACTTCTCATAAACGATTTTTATAAGATTTCCGAGGTTATCTTTGATCTTACTGTTATCACCGTCTACCCAGAGGGTTTCTTTACCTGTCCAGATCGAGTTAACTACACAATATACGAAATGGTTAAGTTCTCCGAAAATACCCTTATCGCTGTATTTACCCCATGTGTAATTAAATGTGAAATCTGTATTTATG
This sequence comes from Acutalibacteraceae bacterium, assembly GCA_045643165.1. Taxonomy (GTDB): domain Bacteria; phylum Bacillota; class Clostridia; order Oscillospirales; family Acutalibacteraceae; genus SIG575. The sequence goes on from JAZUKF010000031.1 coordinate 17,268, forward strand.
TTATCTGTAATGAAAGAAGCTTTATCCTCGCCTACAGAAGCTTTAACCTTTTCGATTGCTTCATTTATTACCGATTTAATCTTAGTATCAAGCATAGGATAAACCAAATCGGTCATAGCGGCATTTGCTGCATTCTCAATAAACTGATAGAGAGAATAATCAGTAAGACTTGTCTTACCCTTCATGCTGGGAAGTTTACCTTCAACAACTTCGCCCTTATTGTTTCTGCCGCCGAGAAGAGTCGTATTAACAAACGTCTGAAGCATCTGGTCTGCGGAATATCCGCCGGGTACTGCTTCGGCATACTTATCAACCATACCGTTGTAAAGAGCAATAAGCGCCTTACTTGCGATTTCGGGAGAATCAAGACTTACAAACATATTTGCAAGTTTACCTAAATCCAAATTACCCGTAAGGAATTTTTTGATAATAGCACTGTTATCATTTGCGAACTGAATAACAGTATAAAGCATATCTATATCGGTAATTCCCGCAGTTGTTCTTCTGTTTGTACTGAGATATCTGGCATTGATATCTTCCAAATCGCCGGCACCGAGTTTACAAAGCAAATCGTATGTATTGCCGTTCAATGTGTTATAAATAGAAGAACATGCTCTGTCAATACTTCTCAGGTCAATATGTACCTTTACTATAACATAGTCATAGTCATAGTCCATATCCTTTTCCGCAAGAAGAGCATCAACCCAGTCGAGCAACATTGATGCTCTCTGAGCCGAGGAGATAACCGGATCTCCGTGCACATCATAGCCTGCAGGCTTCGTTTTGTAATCGGAATAAGCGGCACTTACGCCGATTGATATGCTTGAAAAAGCCATCAATACAACAAGAAGGATGCAAAGCAATTTTTTAAATTGTTTCATAAAAACACCTCCGTAGATATTACTTCGGATACACCGGCACCGAAGTATATTTAGTAACAATAATCGGTTTTAACGACACTGTTACATATTCTGCAATAACATATTAACACAAAATTTTATAAATGTAAACACTTAATTTATAAAAAAATATTAAATTTACCATTATTTTTATAATAAAATATCAAAAACTATGCAAAATCATCGAGATTTTATGAAAATTACTTGGTTTTAAAGTCAACCGAAAGAGTATTTTCGGATTTATTATTCCAAAAACCGAATGCCGTAATTTCCATATTATACTCCGTATCCGCTTTCAGGCAATCAATATCACATGAAAGTTTTGAAGGCATATCATAAAAATAATACTCAGACCATACCGTAAAGCATTTTGCGATATATCCGTTTTTCTTATATTTCAGAACTATCTGATAATAATTTACATATTCCTTTTCGATCTTCGCCTGATCAAATTTTATTTTACAACCGTTATCCCCGATATCATCTATTACGATTTTTGCATTTTCTTCAAAATAAGGCTTTACCGGATTTGAAAATCTTTTTTCATCCGTATAAATGAATGATGAAGGATCATACGCCTTATCTATTCTATGTATTATGGGAAAGAAGTTTTCCGAAATAAGATCGTACGGATAAATTCTGACACGGTTTTTCTCATCAGCCTCAACAATAAGCATTTGTGCCGCTTTATCGCTGTTCGGAGGAACCGTTCCGTAAATCTTATCAAATTCATCAAGTTCAAAATATTTCAGCGTACCTGTTCCGAGACAGGTAAAATATTTCTGATGAATAGATCTGGGATCATTTATCGGAGCGTGAGAATGACCGGAAAAATCTATTATCTGAGGATAATTCATCATTACGGGAATAAGCCCGTCCTCTCCCCAAAGGATGCTGCCGTAAACAGTTGACTGAATATGAGGATGCTGAAAGACAAATATGGGTTTTTCAGGATCATCCTTTGCGGCTTGTTCAAGTCCGTTTTGTAACCATTCCTTATGAAAATCATCAAACTGCGTTCCTCTTGTTGTAGACAGAGCAAGAAAATGAAATCCGTTAATTATCTCATGAGTTACGGGATCTTTGCCGAAAATTTCTTTCAGCCTTTTAAATCCGCCTTCTTCACCGTCGGGAGATTTAAACTCATGGCTTGAAATAGTCAGAATTGTTTTTGTTTCATCCTGTCTGAGATTTTCATCACAGGTTTTTTTGAATGCTCTCATCTGCTTTTCGCTTCCGGATGTGGCGAAATCTCCCACAACCACAAGCGCATCGAGTTTATTATAACTTTCATGACCGTCCGCATATTTATATGCCGTTTTCAGAGCAAGCTCCATTCTTTCTTTTTCAACACCGGGTTCATCCTCATAGTGAACATCGCTTACAACAAGGAATCTCAATACAGGTGAAAATTTTTCTTCCATTTTAATCTCCTATCTTATCTGACCGTTTCCGGTAACTGTATATTTTATTGTTGTTAATTCTTTAAGTCCCATAGGTCCTCTTGCATGAAGTTTCTGAGTTGAAATGCCTATCTCCGCTCCCAATCCGAATTCTTCTCCGTCGGTAAAGCGTGTGGAACAATTTACATAAACTGCGGCGGAATTTACTTCTTTCTTAAACCTTTCGGCGTTTTCAAAAGAATTTGTTACAATACATTCCGAATGTCCCGTAGAATATTTTGAAATGTGTTCAATAGCCTGTTCAATGCCGTCCACTACCTTTACGGAAATAATATAATCCAAAAATTCCGTGGCATAATCCTGTTCGGTTGCATCAACAACGCAATCTCCCAATATTTTTTTGGTTATCTCACAACCTCTTATTTCCACACCGTGTTTGTCAAGTTTCGCTTTCATCAAAGGTAAAAACCTTTCCGCAACATCCCTGTGAACAAGACAACTTTCAAGTGCATTGCAAACGGAAGGTCTTTGAGTTTTTCCGTTATCGGTTATCTCCGCCGCCATATTCAAATCAGCGCTTGAATCAATAAAAATATGACAGTTTCCCGTTCCTGTTTCTATAACCGGTACAGTTGCATTTTTCACAACGGATTGAATAAGTCCCGCTCCTCCACGTGGAATAAGAACGTCAATATATCCGTTTGCCTTCATCATTTGAGTTGCGGTTTCCCTTGAAGTATCCTCAACGAGCTGAACGGAATCAACAGGTAGACCTGTTTCTTTAAGAGCCTCACGCATAAGTTTCGCCAGACATTTATTACTTTGAAAAGCCTCTTTTCCGCCTCTGAGAATAACAGCGTTTCCGCTTTTCAGACAAAGTGCGGCCGCATCAACGGTAACATTCGGTCTTGCTTCGTAAATAATTCCTATAACACCCATGGGAACACGGACTTTTTCAATTTTCATTCCGTTAGGCCTGATGCTTCCGCCGAGAATTTCTCCCACGGGATCATCAAATTTTGAAAGATTTATACATGCTTGTGCTATGGAGTCAATTCTTTTTTCATCAAGAGAAAGTCTGTCGATCATAGACTCGCTCATTCCGTTTTCTTTCGCTCTTTTTATATCTTCATTATTCTCTTCGATTATGACGGAAATATTTTTTCTGAACACCTCCGCCATTTTCAATAATGCTTCGTTCTTTCTTACAGCCGAGGCTGTCATCAGTTCCTTTTCGGCAAGTTTGGCTTTTTCACCGAGTTCTTCAATATAATTCATTTTCATCCGTCCAATCAGTTCTTTTTTGCAAGGAACAGTGTTCCGACACTTTTGCCTTCTAATAAATCATATAAATTCTCCGGGTTTGAGCCGTTCATAATAACCATATCAATTCCGGCTTCTCCTGCAATCTTTGCGGCATTCAGTTTAGTTATCATACCTCCGGTACCGAGATTTGAACCTGCACCACCGGAATTTTTTGTAATCTCATCGGTTATTTCCTCAACAACGCTGATAAGCTTTGCATCGCTGTGTTCCTTGGGATTTTTATCAAACAATCCGTCAATATCGGAAAGAATTACCAGCAAATCCGCCTTTGCAACCGTTGCCATAATTGCGGCAAGAGAATCGTTTTCACCCATTTCAAGTTCCAACTCATCAATGGCAACAGTATCATTTTCATTTACAACGGGAATAACTCCGAGACTCAATATTCTTTCAACTGCATTTTCAACATTTCTTCTTCTGTCATCAATAAGGACATATTTTGTCAAAAGAATTTGTGCAACCGAAAGAGAATATTCACCGAAAAGTTTATCATATAAATACATCAATTCGCATTGACCGACGGCGGCACATGCCTGCTTTGTAGGTGTATCGGTGGGACGCTCTCTCATTCCGATTTTACTCATTCCCAAACCGATGGCTCCGCTGGAAACAAGCATTATTTCATTTCCCGCATTCTGCAAATCCGCAAGGGTTTTCACAAGCCGTTCAACGTGGCGTATATCAAGTCTTCCCGTTGAATGGGTTAATGTAGATGTACCTATTTTTACCACTATTCTTTTTCCCATATCAATTCTCCTTACATTTCATCGCTAAGCACCGCATGGGCACCTCTTATTCCGTCAACCGCCGCCGAAACAATTCCCCCGGCATATCCGGCACCTTCTCCGCATGGATAAAGCCCTCTGACATTTGTCTGATAAAATTCATCACGAATTATTCTGACGGGAGATGAACTTCTTGTTTCGGCACCTGTCAATACAGCCTCCGGCATTGCAAAACCTTTAAGCATATCGTTCATTTTTACAAGAGCGGAAGCCATGGTATCCGTAACCTTTTTCGGAAGAACAAGTCTTAAATCACCCATTCTTACGCCGGTGGGACAACTTGGATTAACCGCTCCCTTTTTAACGGAAGGTTTATCATTCAGAAAATCACCCACTAACTGTGCAGGTGAAGCGTAATCCGAACCGCCGTTTATAAATGCTTTCTCCTCAATTTCCCGTTGAAGTACAAATCCGGAAAGTGGATCGTCCGTGGGGAAATCCTCCGGTTCAACGCCCACAAGAATTGCCGAATTGGAATTTTCCGCATCACGGTTAAATTCACTCATTCCGTTTACCACCACTCCGCCTTTATCCGAGGAAGAAGCCACCACCGTACCGCCGGGACACATACAAAATGTATATGCTCCTCTTCCGTGGGGAGGATGACATGCCATTTTATAATCAGCCGCTCCCAATGCGGGATGACCTGCATATTTTCCGTATTGTGCTTTATCAATAAACTCTCTGGGATGTTCGATCCTTGCCCCAACCGAAAAGGGCTTTGCCATCATATTTATCCCTCTGTTTTTAAGCATTGTTACGGTATCTCTTGCGGAATGGCCTATACATAATACAAGAGTATCCGTTTCAAAATCCGTTTCTTTTCCGTTTTTTATATAACTTATCCCCTGTATAACTTCGTTGAAAACAATAATATTACTTAACTTTGCACCGAAAATAATTTCACCGCCCAGAGAGATAATTTCTTCACGTATGTTTTTTACGATCTTTTTCAGATTATCTGTTCCGATATGAGGCTTTGCACTGTAAAGAATTTCCTCCGGAGCACCGTGTGAAGCAAATTCTTCGATAACATGACGGCAGAAAGGATCTTTTATTCCCGTTGTAAGTTTCCCGTCCGAAAATGTACCTGCTCCGCCTTCGCCGAACTGAACATTTGAATTTTCATCAAGTATTCTGTTGTTCCAAAAATTCAGAACATCCTTCGCTCTTGTGTCAACATCCTGACCTCTTTCCAGGACTATGGGATTAAGTCCGCTCCTTGCAAGAGTCAATGATGCAAACATACCGGCAGGTCCGAAACCGGCTATCACAGGTCGGAAAGTGCTTTTTCGCTTATTTTCGGGAAGTTCATATTTAAAAGGGATAAACTCCGAAACATTTTTATTTCCCGAACATCTTTTAAGTATTCTTTTTTCTTCACGTACATCCGCATCGACCGAATAAACGAAAAAAATATTTTCCTTATCACGGCAATCTACACTTTTCTTTACAACACGTATGCTTTCGATCAAATCCTCTTTTACACGCAATGTTTCGGCAACGGATTTTTTTATGTCGCCGTCATTGGCTTCAAGGGGTATTTTCAACTGGTTAATTCTTATCATTTTATATTTCCTCTTGTTTCTCCGGCAAGTCTTCCCGAACTCCATGCAAAGTGCAGATTATATCCGCCGCATAATCCGTCAACATCAAGTATTTCTCCGCAGCAATATAAACCTTTCACGATTTTCGACATCAGTGTATCGGAATAAAATTCATCGGTACATACTCCTCCGGAGGTTACCGTTGCATTTTCAAATCCTTTTGTACCCTTTAAGGATAAAGAAAAATGCTTCGCACAATCCGCTATTCCCCTTAATTTTACATCATCTGTTATTTGAAGGGAGTCAGACAGAGAAATTCCTGCATATTTCAATATAATTTGACCTACCCTTTTAATCAGAAGTCCGGTAAAAATATTTTCCGCAGGAAATTCTGAATATTTTTTAATTTGTTTTTTCAAAATATCCGTTAACTCCTCACGGCTGAATTCCTCAAAAAAATCTATTTCGACACTTGACTTTTTTATTTCGTTTTGACTCATTTTCGCCGCATAAAAGCTTAAATCCATCGAGGCTATGCCGGAAAGACCGTAATCGGTAAATAATATTTCTCCCTTTGACTGACCGAAAACTTTATTATCGGATTTTAATTTCATGCTTACATCTGCACGTAATCCCTTTAACTGTTTAGGATATTCATTATCGGTTTTAAGTTGAACAAGGGAAGGGTTCAATCTTGTAATGCTGTGTCCCAGGCTTTTTAAAATCGGATAACCGCTTCCGTCGGAACCTTGATGGGGAGATGATTTGCCTCCCGTAGCCACAATGACATTTTCCGCCTCGATTTCACCGTTAATAATAAAGTTATTCTTTTTTTCAATACTTTCAACCCTATATCCGGTCAGAATTTCAACACCCAGAATTTCCGTTTCATTTCTCAAACAGTCAATGACGGACGAAGCACTGTTACTTCGCGGATAAATTCTTCCGCTGCCGTCATCCTTCACGAGCAAACCCAAACCGTTAAAGAAATCAAGATTGCTTTTCACATCATATTCGTCAAATATTCTTTTTACAAAATCGGGATTATTATATGCTTTCCCGTCATTATGCAGATTTTCCAGATTACATCTTCCGTTACCCGTAACCGCTATTTTTTTACCCACACGGTCAAGTTTTTCCAAAATAACAACTTTATTATCCGGAAAACATCTTTTATTTGTAATAGCCGCTGCCAAGCCGGAGGCTCCTCCGCCTATTACGGCAACATTATATATTTTTTTCAGATGGACCACCTCCGGGATAAGCATAACGCACTTACTTTTTTGTATTATATTATTGTAATATAATTGAAAGTAAAAGTCAATCACCGCAGCCTAAATATGAAAAAATAAAGAAATATTTGACGAAACACAAAAAAAGTTTTATAATATTGCGGGATATGTAAAAATATGTTTATTTTTTAATGTATGAATTTTATTCTTTTCGGATTTCTATAATAAATACGTAATAAGGAGTGTGCTTACTTGAAAGGTATTATTCTTGCGGGCGGATCAGGAACCCGTCTTTATCCTTTAACTATGGTTACCAGCAAACAACTTTTACCGGTTTATGATAAACCTATGATATATTATCCTCTGTCAACGCTGATGTTGGCGGGAATAAGAGATATTCTTATTATCTCCACCGAAGAAGATACGCCGAAATTTGAATCCCTCATGGGAGACGGAAAACAATTCGGTCTTAATCTGTCCTATGCCGTTCAGGAAAAACCGGAAGGTCTTGCTCAGGCATTTATTATCGGCGAAAAATTCATCGGTAAAGATAAAGTTGCAATGGTTTTAGGCGATAACATTTTTTACGGTAACGGGCTCGGTCATATGCTTCGTCAGGCATCAGCACGTGATGAGGGTGCAACGATTTTCGGATATTACGTTGATAACCCCACCGCATTCGGTGTGGTTGAATTCAACAAAAAAGGTCAGGCGGTTTCCATTGAAGAAAAACCGGAAAACCCAAAATCCAACTATGCGGTTACGGGACTTTATTTTTACGATAATAAGGTTGTGGAATACGCTAAATCCTTGGAGAAAAGTGCAAGAGGCGAATATGAAATAACAGATATCAACCGCAAATATCTCGAAGAGGGAACTCTTGAAGTAAGAACTCTCGGCAGAGGCTATGCATGGCTGGATACCGGTACGGTTGACTCACTGATAGAAGCCGGGAATTTCATCAAAACCGTAGAAAGCCTCCAGGGTATCAAAATTTCCGCTCCGGAAGAGATCGCTTATAATATGCATTGGATTACAAAGAAAAAACTTCTTGAATCCGCACTAAAATACGGAAAATCCTCATACGGTCAGCATTTAATGCGTGTTTATGAAGGAAAAATTCTTTATGCCGATAAACTCGGTCAACGTCCTCATTGGGGCCGTGATGAATAAAACGCAAATAATATATAAAAAGATCAGGAAAAAATTATGGAAATTATCAAAACAGAATTAACAGACGCATATATTATCGAACCGAAAGTTTTCGGCGATCACCGTGGTTGGTTTATGGAAAGCTACAACAAAAAAGCGTTTGAAGAATTAGGTATTACAACGGACTTCATTCAGGATAACAGATCATTTTCCATGAAAAAAGGAACATTAAGAGGGCTTCACTGCCAAAAGGGTGCTTCCGCACAGACAAAACTTGTAAGTTGTGTTAACGGAAAAGTAATGGATGTTATCGTTGATATCAGAGAGGGATCTCCCAGCTTTATGAAATGGACAGGGGTTGAACTTTCTGCAGAAAACAAAAGAATGCTTTATGTTCCCGCAGGATTTCTCCATGGCTTTGTTACTCTTTCCGACAATGTGGAATTCAGTTACAAGGTTGATAATTACTACTGTGCGGCAGATGACAGAAGCATAAAATATAACGATAAAATGTTCGGTGTGGATTGGAAAATTGAAAACCCCGTTTTAAGCGAAAAGGATATGAACGCTCCGCTTTATTCCGAAAGCGATGTTCGTTTTTTCTACGGTAAATCCACCGTCAACGTATAATGACATTTCTTTTCGGAGGTTAAGTCAGTTGAAAATTCTTGTAACAGGCTTTAACGGTCAACTCGGTTTTGACGTAATCAAAGAATTAAACAGACGCAATATCCCCTGCTTGGGTGCGGATATTGAAGATTTCGATATTACCGATAAAAATCAAACTGAAAATTATATATTAAATTATCATCCCGACTGTGTTATTCACTGTGCCGCATATACTGCCGTGGATAATGCCGAAGCGGATGAAGAAAAAAGTCGCAGTATAAATGTTGAAGGCACAAAAAACATTGCCGTTGCCTGCGAAAAAATATCAGCAAAAATGATTTATATCAGCACGGATTATGTTTTCGGCGGAAACGGTGAAAATCCCTATGAGGTTTCAGACGGGAAAAATCCGCAAAACATTTACGGAAAGACAAAATTTGAGGGTGAAAATGCCGTTAAAAAATACTGTAAAAAATATTTTATAGTACGCACTTCATGGGTATTTGGTATTAACGGTAAAAATTTTGTGAAAACCATGATTCGTCTCGGCAAAGAAAAGGAAGCGATAAACGTCGTTTCCGATCAAATCGGTTCCCCCACATATACTCCGGATTTATCAAAACTCCTTTGCGATATGGCTGAAAGTGATAAATACGGAGAATACCACGCCACTAACGAAAACTATTGCAGTTGGTATGATTTTGCAAAAGCAATAATGGAAAAATGCAATTTAAAAGCGAAAGTATATCCTGTTTCAACAGAAGAATACGGTGCAAAAGCATTAAGACCGCTTAATTCAAGACTTTCCAAAAAAAGTCTTACTCAAAACGGTTTTTCCCTGCTTCCCGATTGGGAAAATGCTCTTGACAGATTTTTAACCGAACTGAACGAAAATAAAATATGAAAAGATTTCTTTGCTTTATTATATCAGTGATTTTCTGTCTGTCCTTATCAATTCAGACGGTGGCAGCATCAATCGTCTGCGACGGAATAGTAAATGAATACGAGTGGGACGGCAGTACTTCCGTTACTATTGCGGATAACAAAACATCAAGCGGTTGCAATTTGGATGTTATTTTTCTGAGATATCATTATGATGAAAATGACAGACGAATGAAACTTGCAATACTTGCCTCCGAGGATAGCGAGGATGTTTCCGATACGCCTGTCGGAATATACATAAGTGCCGGAGGGTGCAGTGAAATTTCCCTGTATCCCGACGGAACAAAAGATTTTAATTCTGATGAATATTCCGTTGACGGAGCATTTATCCAAAACGGTTCTGTTGCTTCTGCCGAACTTGATATTATATTAAAGGACACATTTTCCTCAACGGTTGACATTGATATACGTCTTTCCGACAGTTTCGGTACACGTTCAAAATTATTCACTTTAACATTAAAAAGCGATGATTTAATCAAAGCGGAAAGTACAACGGAAAAAACCACAAAAAATAAAACTACCAAAAAGAAAACTACGAAAAAATCAAGCAAAAAATCTTCCGTGAAAAGAACTGCTAAACCCAAAACAACAAAGCTGAAAACCACTGCTCCGAAAACGGTAACCGTTGTCGAGCAACACGAGTCATACAGCGAAAAAGTCGAAAAAAGCAACAGAGCGGTAATAATAATCGGTGTTTCATGTCTTGCATTGTCAATGGTCGGTTATTTTATAATTGCATTGAAAAAGAATGATTAAAAAAACGGGGCTGTCGCATTCAGCGTGCAACAGCCCCGTTCATTTTTATGATTATTCTTCTGTATCTTCCTCTTCGGGTTCAACAACATCATCTTCGTCGTCATCGTCGAAGCAACAGATATCATCGCATTCTTCACAAGAACAGCAATCCTTCTTGCAAATAAATTTGGTAATCGCAAAATATGCAGCAACTGCGACACCGATAACAGCTAAAACAGCACCGATTATTTTTAAACATTTCATAAAATATACCTCCCTGAAATATTTTGTTATTCATTAATCTGATTATACACTTTATTTTTATAAAAGTCAATCAGCAATTTTTTAAAGCCTGTTCAATATCGGCAATAATATCATCAACATTTTCAATTCCAACAGAAAACCTTATAAGATCTTCACCAATTCCGCCGTCTTTCAACTGTTCGGATGTAAGCTGGCGGTGAGTCGTGCCGGCAGGATGAAGCACACATGTTCTGCAATCGGCAACATGGGTTGCTATGGTTGCAAGTTTAAGCGAATCCATAAACTTAACCGCCGCTTCTTTTCCGCCTTTAACACCGAAAGAAACCACACCGCTTGAACCGTTGGGCAGATATTTTTTTGCAAGTGAATAATATTTATTGCTTTCAAGTCCCGGATAATTTACCCATGTGATTTTTTCGTGATTTTCAAGATATTTTGCAACTTTAAGAGCATTATCGCAATGTCTCGGAACACGAAGGAACAACGTTTCAAGTCCGAGATTAAGCAGGAAAGAATTGTGGGGAGACGGTATGGAACCTAAATCTCTCATAAGCTGAACTACCGCCTTAGTGATATATGCACCTTTACCGAATTTCTCCGTATAAATAATACCGTGATAAGAATCATCGGGGGTTGTAAGCCCGGGATATTTATCACTTTTTGTCCAGTCAAAATTACCGCTGTCAACAATTACACCGCCCACCTGCGTGGCATGTCCGTCCATATATTTCGTAGTGGAATGGGTAACAATATCCGCACCGAATTCAAAAGGTTTGCAATTAACGGGTGTGGGGAAAGTATTATCAATAATAAGCGGAACGCCGTGAGCATGGGCAACCTTTGCGAAAAGTTCGATATCAAGTACGATCAATGAAGGATTTGCAAGAGTTTCCGCAAAAACAGCCTTTGTATTTTCTTTAAAAGCCTTATTCAATTCCTCTTCCGTTGCATCCGGGCTTACAAAAGTGAAATCTATTCCCAGTTTTTT
>JAZUKF010000032.1:0-8499 GCA_045643165.1 Acutalibacteraceae bacterium
AAACAAGACTTACAGAGGTTCAGGACGATAAGATTATCTGTCTTGACAAAAACGGTAAGACTGTTGAAATTCCCTGTGATTCTGTTATCAGTTGTATGGGTTACAGACCTAATCCGCTTGTTAAGGAACCGGGAAAGAATGTATTCCTGGTAGGGGACTGCCTTGCAATCGGTAATCTCCGTTCGGTTATCTGGAGAGCATACGACGTTGCAATGAAAATCTGATTTTTTTGTATATTATAAGATTGAGTGCAAAAAATAAACTATCTTACCGGGATATGTGATAAAATGAAAATATTTTTTGCCTCTTTGATCGGATATTTAATCGGAAACATTGATTTTGCTATAATTGTATCAAAAATTCTTTATAAAAAAGATATAAGAGATTACGGCAGTAAAAATCCGGGTGCCACAAATACATTTCGGATTTTCGGAATAAAACCCGGTATAATCGTTTTAACTCTTGATGTTATGAAATCATTTTTATATCTTTTTTTCTTAAAAAAGAAGAATATTCTGCCATATAAGTTTTTGCTGATTGTCGGTCTTTCACTTGTTTTAGGGCATATTTTTCCGCTGTTTTTTTCTTTTAAAGGCGGAAAGGGCGTTGCAGTTACTTTCGGTATTCTGATTGCAATATGTCCGAAATCGCTTTTGATTGTTTTACCTGTTTTTCTGTTTTTTCTCATTGTCAAAAAGAGGGTTTCTTTAGCTTCGGTGATGTCGGCTTTTGTTATGCCCTTTTCTGTGCTTCTTTTTATCGGTGAATATAAATTATATTCTTTTCTGTGCTTTACGGTTATTTCAATAATAATTATCTTTTCCCATAGAAATAATATTCTTAAGCATAACGCACTTATACGAACTCGATTTTGACGGGAAAATATTGTGCCTATGCTACGTTAAAATACTCTATTGAATAATGGGAAAAAATATGTTATTATATCCGTGTAATTTCAATTCTGAAAGGTATAGTTATGTATAAACTGATTAAAACAAACGGAAAAGCAAGAAGAGGCGAGTTTCAAACAATTCACGGAATCGTTCAGACTCCCGCATTTATGAATGTTGCCACTTGCGGTGCCATCAAGGGCGGTCTTTCATCCTACGATTTAAAGGATATAAACTGTCAGGTGGAACTTTGCAATACCTATCATCTTCATGTAAGACCGGGGGACAAACTTATAAAAGAACTGGGCGGATTACATAAGTTTATCGGTTGGGACAGACCGATATTGACCGACAGCGGAGGATTTCAGGTTTTCTCTTTGGCAAAACTGCGTAATATCAAAGAAGAGGGAGTTACTTTTTCATCTCACATTGACGGCAGGAAAATTTTTATGGGACCTGAAGAAAGTATGCAAATTCAATCAAATTTAGGCTCAACCATTGCAATGGCATTTGATGAATGCGTTGAAAATCCCGCAAAATACGATTATGCAAAAGAAAGTTGCGACCGAACAACACGTTGGCTTTACCGCTGTAAAGATGAAATGGAACGTCTGAATTCACTTTACGATACAGTTAACAAAAATCAAATGCTTTTCGGTATAAATCAGGGTTGTACCTACGATGACCTTCGTATTGCCCATATGGAAAAAATCGCATCCCTTGACCTTGACGGTTATGCCATCGGCGGACTTGCGGTGGGTGAACCGGCGGAAGATATGTACAGAATTATTTCTGCGGTTGAACCCTATATGCCTGCCGACAAACCCAGATACCTTATGGGTGTGGGAACGCCGGGGAATATTATTGAAGGTGTCAGCAGAGGAGTTGATTTGTTCGATTGTGTTATGCCCTCACGAAATGCAAGACACGGACATCTTTTTACATGGAACGGAATAATAAATCTGAACAATGCCGTTTATGAGTATGACGATTCTCCCATTGATATTGAATGTGATTGCCCTACATGTAAACATCACAGTAAGGCTTATATCCGTCATCTTTTCAAAAGTAAAGAGGTTTTGGGGTTACGTCTTGCCGTTACGCATAATCTTTATTTTTACAATAAACTTATGGAAAAAATCCGTGAAGCCATTGATAATGATACTTTTGATGAATTTAAAGAAAAGTATGTTGATTTATTATCAACAAGAATAAAATAAATTAAAAGGGACTGTTCTTGTAATGTTTTAAGAACAGTCCCGTAATTATTGTGTAATTATCAGTTGTGATACAATTTTTGAGTTTCATATTTCGGCTCACATGTAACTCTCATTCCGAGACGTTTATATAATTTTTCGTCAACGTCGGAGATGATAACCGAGAAATGAGCCTCACAGCCGTTAAGTTTGTCAATAACGGAAAGGGCTTTTTCCGCAAGAGGATTTGTAGTGGCACTGATACAAAGAGCAAGCAAAGCCTCATCGGAATGTATGCGTGGATTTCTGTGCTTCAGATTGGTGGTTTTCATTTTGCAAATGGGTTCGATAACTTCCGGACTGATAAGGTCTTTTGAATCATCAATTCCTGCAAGAACTTTAAGGGAGTTAAGTAAAAGTGCGGCGGCGGCACCCATTAAATCAGAGGTTTTACCCGTAACAATACTGTTATCCGGGAGAATCATACCGCCGGCGGGAGCACCTGTGTCCTTCGCTTTTTTGTTTGCGGCTTCGATTGCGGGGCAGAAATCCTCGGTAATGTTTTCACTTTTCATTAAAAGTTCGATTTTTCTTACCGCTTCCGTTGTTCCGGTACCTTTTTTCTCCTCAACCTCGGCGATATAATATCTTCTTAAAATTTCTTTCTTTGATGCTTTACAGCAGGCATCATCGTCAAAAATACAGAAACCTGCCATATTAACACCCATATCTGTGGGAGATTTATACGGAGATTCACCTTGTATTCTTTCAAAAATTTCATTGAGAACAGGGAAAATTTCAACATCTCTGTTGTAATTTACCGTTGTTTCGCCGTAGGCTTCAAGGTGGAAAGGATCTATCATATTTATATCGTTAAGGTCAGCCGTTGCCGCTTCGTAAGCAAGGTTGACGGGGTGTTTCAAGGGAATATTCCAAATAGGGAAGGTTTCGTATTTCGCATAACCGGATTTAATTCCTTTGATATGGTCATGGTAAAGTTGGGAAAGACAAACCGCCATCTTTCCGCTTCCGGGACCGGGGGCGGTAACAACGATAAGCGAATGAGATGTTTCAACGTATTCGTTTTTGCCGTAACCTTCTTCGCTGACGATTTTGTTGACATCAGAGGGATAGCCTTCAATGGGGTAGTGCTTGTATGTTTTAATTCCCAGTGAAGCGAGTCTTTTTATGAAAGCCTTTGCGGATTGCTGATGAGCATAGCAGGTAACCACAACACTTCCTACGAATATATCGAGATTACTGAACATATCAATCAGACGGAGAACATCCTCATCATAAGAAATGCCTAAATCTCCGCGTTTTTTCTTCTTCTCAATATCGTTTGCGTTGATTGCGATAATAACTTCAACCTGTTCCTTAATAGTTTGAAGCATACGGATTTTACTATCAGGCTCAAAACCGGGAAGAACTCTTGAAGCATGGTAATCGTCAAAGAGTTTACCGCCGAATTCAAGATAAAGCTTACCGCCGAATTCGTTTATTCGATTTTTGATGTGTTCGGATTGCAGGGTAAGATATTTTTTATTATCAAAACCTAATTGCATTTCTAAACCTACTTCCCTAATATAAAATTACAGATTATTATATAATATTTTTTTGCTTTTTTCAACACTAAATAGTAAATTTAGTTGATAATTTTAAAAAAACGTGATAGAATGTAATAAAATCAAGGAGGGTGATTGATAATGACAAAAGTATTCAAGTATATTTCCGCAATTTTTTCTCTGCTTCTGGCAATTCCCATGGTTCTGCCTCAAACGGTAATGCAGATGACAAAGGATATTTCCGAGCAGTCAATGAGGATTGAGTATCTGGAAAATCAGTACAAATCCGGTCTTGCGGCAAAATGTGATGAAAGTAAAATTACCGATTTCGATTTGAAAACGGCACTCGACAACGGAGTGAAATATAATGAAATGCGATTTATCGCAACACATAACAGTTATCAGAAGCAGAGTGTTGACTCTGTAAAACAGTGTTATAACGCCGTTTCGCAGTTTACTTCAAGCGTAATTTACGGAAAGGGCGATTTTGAAAGTAAAACATTGACCGACCAACTTAATTTGGGTATCAGAGGTCTTGAACTTGACGTTGAGCCGAAAAGGAATTTGAACGGAGTTTCTTTTGTTTGTTCCCATGCTCCCTTTATTGATATGACCACCACATGTTATGATTTATCCCTTGCGTTGAAGGAGATAAAAATGTGGTCCGATTATAATCCCGGTCATTTGCCCGTAACTATCATTATTGAACCTAAGCAATTCTATCTTCCTTTAAACGGAATAAGGTTTTTCAACTTGAATTACGCAAATTGTCTTGATAAGGTTTTGAGGGACAGTTTGGGAGATACTTTGCTTGAACCCTCTGATATGTTGAGAGGTTATAAATCCTTTAAAGAGATGAGAAATGCAAACGATTGGATGAAACTTTCGGATATGTTGGGAAAGGTAGTTGTGTTGCTTCATCCCGGTGATGTTTGCGATGAATACCTTAATCAGGATAAGACTGTACGTTCACAAGCAATGTTCCCTGCACTTCGTTACGAGGATAGAAACGAAAGTTATGCAAGTATTATTTTCAACAATAATACCGATTCGGCTTTATTAAATTCCCGTGAATATTCCGAGAATTTGAAAGTCGTTGTGAGAACGTATGTTGATTCCTTTGCCGATTATTCATATAAAAGCAGAGAAAATGCTCTTAAATCAACTGCAAATATGTTGTCTACCGATTACCCGGTAACATATCCCACAGACGGATATGTTTGCGGATTTGGTGAGAATTTTGTAAAGACGGTAAGTCTGAATGTTAAAGATAATTAAGATTTAATTTTAAATAATTTAAGGACGGTATTATTATGAAAAATAAAACTTTAAAAATCATTTCACTTTTATTGGTAACTGCAATGCTTTTTGCTTTTGCATCATGTTCTTCAAAAAAAGGTTCAGGCAGTCATCAGCATGTAAAAATTACAATGGAAAATTCACAGAGTTTTATTATTGAACTTTATCCGGAATATGCTCCGAAAACCGTAAAGAACTTTGTTTCTCTTGTTGAATCCGGATTTTATAACGGACTTACATTCCACAGAGTTATTGATGACTTTATGGCACAGGGCGGTGATCCCGACGGTACGGGAACAGGCGGAAGTGCCAAGACGATTGACGGAGAATTTTCGCTGAACGGCTTTACTCAGAACACACTTTCTCATACGAGAGGCGTTGTTTCTATGGCACGTGCAACAAGTTTTAATTCCGCATCATCGCAGTTCTTTATTTGTTATAATGATGAACATACCGATTCTCTTGACGGCAGATATGCGGCATTCGGAAAGGTTATCGAGGGCATGGAAGTCGTGGATGATTTCCTTAAAATCGAAAGGACAGGTTCCGAGGGCGGAACTCCCGTTACACCTATTGTAATGAAAACCGTTGAAATGATTGATTATCAGGGATAATTTTGAAAATATTTTAATTTATTTGTTGACAAAAACATTATAATATGGTAACATAACAAGTGTGAAATTTAATTATGAGGTGAAAATTCATGAAAAAGGTATTTGCATTAGTTATATCTGTTATTCTTATGTTTACTATGATGCTTCCTGCTTTTGCTGAAATAAGCCCTATCGGTGAAGAAGTAATTGTTGTTTCCGGTGAAACAACACCCTCCGGAGCCGGTACCGTTATTATTTCCAATAAAGTTATTAAGGACGGAGAAGTTTCCGACATTGAGGCTATTCCTTCCGAAGGATATGAATTTGACCATTGGGAAATTGTAGGCGACGGTGAATATGAAATTGTTGACGGTGATTTGAATTCATCAAGGATTTCAATCCGCGGTATTTCCAATTCCGGTAACATTCGTCTTGTTGCTCACTTTAAACTTATCGGTGAAGTAACAACACGCCATGCGGCAAACCCCGATGTAAATCCTGTATCACCAAAGACGGGCGATTTTGAAAATGTTGCCGTTACGGTTGCATTTTGTTCCCTTCTCGGTATTGCAGTTGTAGTTTATGCTTCAAAGAAACATAGGGCAGAAACGAAATAAACATTGATTATAAGACCTTGGTTTCTGTATTGAATTCAAGGTCTTTTATTTTTGTGTAGGTAAGAAAATGAATGAAAAAGAAAAAAATAAAAAACAAAAAGGTATTATTATTCTGATAATAATTTTACTTTTCTTAATATGCTCTGCTGCGGTTGTTTATATCGTTTGGGAATATTACAATAATTATGTTGCCAATGAGAATTACAATAACATTATCGAGTCATACTATGAAGAAAACAGCGGTGAAAATAATATTGTGGATAATCCCATAGATTTTGAGTCGTTAAAAAGTGTAAACGATGATGTTTATGCATGGGTGAAGGTTCCGAATACTAAGGTGAATTATCCTGTTGCACAGAGTCAGATTGACGATAATTATTATCTCAATAAATCAATAGAAAAAAAGTATCTTTTTGCGGGTATGATTTATACTCAATCCTGTAACAAACTTGATTTTTCCGATCCCGTAACCGTTTTGTACGGTCATAATATGAGAAACGGAACAATGTTTGCAAGTTTACACAGTTTTGAAAATAAAAATTTTTTTGATAAGAATTCAGTTTTTTATATCTATACCGAAAAGCATGTTTTGACTTATAAAATCGTATCTGCTTTCAAGTATGATAACAGACATATTATGAATTCTTTTAACTTTGCAAATCCTGATGATTTAGCGGAGTTTCAACAAACAGTGTCTGATCCGGATTCTTTGGTTAAAAATGTCAGAAAAGGCATTAAACTTGACGAAAACTCAAAAATAGTTGTACTTAGCACGTGCATAGGAAACAGAAACGCAAGGTATTTAGTGTGTGGGGTGTTAGAAAAAGATGAGCAAACGAGATGATTCAGACAGATTGAGCCAGGATGAGGTTATTGAGGAGTTTTTGAAATCTTATGAGCATGTAAGCAGTTCACATCATAAGCATCATAAACATCATAACCATCATTCTCACGGTTCAACCTCTCATCATTCGCATGATGACAGTACGGTGAATACGGAAAACGAAGAAGAAAAAACAGAAAGTCATTCTTCACACTCCCATCATTCCCATCATAGTGAACACAGTCATCACACTCACCACAGTCATCATAGCCATCACAGTCATCACAGTGATAATCATGATGATTTTAGCGGTGAGGCGGAAAATAAAGAAATCGAAAAGAGTATAATTGAAAATCCGAAAAAAGAGGAAAAGGAAAAAAAATCACTTCTTGCTAAAATTATAATCGGAATATTTATTTTCCTGTTGGCTCTTGTTTTGGTAGGTGTTTCAACATTTTTTATTTTGAAGTATATCGGAAAAAAGAAGTTTGAAAAAAATAATACTAAAATCGAAACTATCGGTGATGCCGTATCATATGATGACGGTAAAACCATTGAATATAAAGGTCATAAATATATTTTCAATGAAGATATTGTAACTGTTCTTTGCATGGGCGTTGATAAACGTGTTTTTGCTCATGGCGAAGATAATTACGGAACAGCAGGTCAGGCGGATACGATAATACTTGTTGCCGTTGATACAAAAACGGGAAATACAAGGCTTGTCAGCATCCCCAGAGACAGTTATACCTATATTGACGTTTACGGTTCCGGCGGAGTTTTCGGTGAAACGAAAAAATCCCAGATTTGTCTTGCTTATTCCTTCGGCGACGGTAAAGAAAAAAGTTGCGAAAATGTATGCAAAGCCGTTGAACGTATGATGTACGGTATTCCTGTTGATTCATACGTTTCAATGAGAATGAACGGTATCGCTCCTTTAAACGATTGTGTCGGCGGAGTAACTTTGACATCTCTTGAAACGATAAGTATTTTTGAAAAAGGTAAAAGCGTTACTCTTTACGGAGAAAATGCTTTGAAATACATCAGAACGAGAGATACATCAAAACTTGATTCCGATGCTTTCAGACGTTCAAGACAAATTCAGTATATCAAAGCCTTTTCCAAGAAAGCCATAGATGCAACGATAAAAGATTTTTCAACGGTTAAGAAAATATATAATATTGCTTCGGAATATGTTGTCAGCGATTTAAATCTTTCTTCCGTAATCTATCTTTCAACCACATTCCTTTCGAGCAATGTCAGTCTTGATAATAATATTATCGGTATTAAGGGCGAATATCAGAGAACAGATAAATCTCCTATTTTCGTTTATGATAAAACATCTCTTTATGAAACGGTACTTGATGTTTTTTACAGAAGGGTATCGTAGCCTTATAAAAGTTTAAGGGGTGAAATTATGAAAAACAGAAAATTTATTTTACGCTTTTTCTCTTTGATTTTATCTATATTGATGATTTTCGGTGCATTCTTTTCGGTAAATGTTTTTGCCGAGGAT
>JAZUKF010000033.1:0-13850 GCA_045643165.1 Acutalibacteraceae bacterium
ATACTTTAAATCTTTTTAATATCACCGAGTTGGAGTTTTGATTATGAAAAGGGAAGATTTTAAGGATTTACCGGAACGGGCAACAATTCTTATTTCTTATCTTGATAATGTTAAAAATAAATCGGATTTGACTGGTCTGGAATATGCTTCGGATATCAGATTGTTTTTCAGATTTATGAAATCAAAAGATAATAATATTCATTTTGATAAATTCGATGAAATTGATATTTCCGATATAGACTATGATTATTTAGATAAAATCAAACTTGATGACGGATATGAATTTCTGAATTACTGTAAAAATGTTCGGAAAAACGATTCAAAAGCAAGAGCCAGAAAAGTAACTACTCTTAAAACATTTTTTAAATATTTAGCTGTACATATTAAAGCGATTAAAGAAAATCCCTTTGTTGAACTTGAATCACCTAAAACCAAAAAAAGTTTGCCGAAATTTTTATCATTGGAACAAAGCAGAATGTTATTAAACTGTGTTTACAATGATACAAGTGAAAATAAAGAAAGAGATTATTGCATAATAACTCTATTCTTAAACTGCGGATTAAGACTTGCGGAATTAGTCGGTCTTAATTTATCGGATATCAAAGATGACGGAACAATGATCGTTACCGGTAAAGGCAACAAGGAAAGGTTGATTTATCTTAACAATTCCTGTCTTACAGCCATCAGAGATTATTTAAAGAAACGTCCTGCTGACGGAATAAAAGACAGAAATGCTTTATTTATCAGCAGAAACAGACAACGTATCAGCCGAAGAATGGTTCAGGAAATTGTAAACAAATATCTTGATAAATGCGGTCTGAGTGAACAAGGCTATTCTGCACATAAATTACGACATACTGCGGCAACTCTTATGTATCAGCACGGTGATGTTGATATATTGCTGATAAAGGAAATTTTAGGTCATGAAAATCTTTCGACGACACAGATTTATACCCACGTTTCCGATAAGCAACTTCGTGAAGCCGTCAATCATAATCCTCTGAACGATTCAAATAATGATTAAAAAGTAAAATGCTTTGCGACAAAAGTATTTAATAGTGATGAAAGTAACGATAATAAAATTATTATCAGAAAATATATTCCGTATTTTTCAAGAAATAATTTTATATCGTTACTTCTTTTTTTCTTTTGCTTTAAACCCGTAACAGAATAGAAAATATTCCTTGACATTAAAATGCTTTCTTTTGATGATACAATCACAACAAAGGAACTGATTATCTGAATAGGAAAAAGAATGAGCATACAGTATCCGAAGCCCTTTAATGAATACATATTATATAATTCAGAACTTATAAGCCCGATACCTATCCCTTTTATTACCGGAAGCGCAGCAACCACAGGTGTTCCCACAGCACAAAGTCCGAAAATTAAAGATAATGACAAAAATAAAAAATTATATAAAAAGATTTCTTTAAAATTGTTAATAAAAGATTGTCCGATTTCACGGTTAAAAAAAGTATTGAATATCTCTAAAACCTCATCGGAAATTTCTTTGTTGTTTTTTATCGTCAATGTTCCTATGAGCAAACCTATAAGATAGAACATAAATAATAAAAGAGTTTCGGTATGATCGCTTAACTGAAAAACAAATCCGTTTACTTTTTTATTTCTTCTTGCAATAATTACGTCCAAAAATATACCTCCCTGAATTTATACTTCTAAAAGAAATATATTCAGGGAGGTTAATATTTATGATATTTTATTTTGTACCGAAAATTCTGTCCCCTGCATCACCGAGACCGGGAACGATATAACCGTGGTCATTAAGTTTATCATCAAGAGCAGCAAGGAAAATTTCTACATCAGGATGTGCTTTCTGCAATGCTTCAAGTCCTTCGGGAGCACCGATAATACCCATAAATTTGATTGATTTAGGTCCGCGTTTTTTAATCTGAGAAATTGCGTCAACGGCACTGCCGCCGGTAGCAAGCATGGGATCGAGAACTATAACTTCTCTTTCTTCGATATCAGCCGGAAGTTTGCAATAATACTCAACAGGTTTAAGTGTTTCGGGATCACGGTAAAGACCGATATGACCTACTCTGGCAGACGGTACCAATGAAAGAACACCGTCAACCATTCCGAGACCTGCACGGAGAATCGGAACAAAAGCAAGTTTTTTACCGGAAAGAATATTCTTGTTTGTTTTAGTGATGGGAGTTTCGATTTCGATTTCCTTCAAGGGTAAATCTCTTGTTGCTTCGTAACACATAAGCATTGCAATTTCACTTACAAGAGCACGAAATTCCTTAGAACCGGTTGTGCTTTTTCTCATAATTGTAAGTTTATGCTGGATAAGCGGATGGTTTGTGATTGTAACTTTCTCGTTCATAATTTATTACCTCTTCTTAATTATTATCTTCTATATTTTTAATTTTTTCAATTCTTAATGAATGTCGTCCGCCTTCAAAGTCGGTTTCAAGAAAAATATCCGTCATTTCGCAGGCAAGTGCAGGACCGATAACTCTGCCGCCGAAACAAATAACATTTGCATCGTTGTGCATTCTCGAATATTTTGCACCGAATTCATTACTGCAAAGTGCCGCACGAATACCGTTAACCTTATTTGCCGCCATTGAAATACCGATACCGGTTCCGCAAATCAAAATCCCTTTATCAGCTTGTCCGCCGGTAATTGAATTACATACCTTTTCGGCAATGTCCGGATAATCAATGCTGTCATCGGAATAACAGCCGAAATCCTTAAACTCTATATTTTTTTCCTCTAAATGTTTGATTATTGCTTGTTTTAAAGAATAACCACCGTGGTCTGAACCAATCGCAATCATTTATCATTCTCCTTCAAAATTGATTTACGAGCATTTAATTCTCTTTGAGCCTGGGGCAAACGTAAATATACCGGAACAAGTGAAGCGGCAGAAACAGGTTCTTTGTCGAAACAACTCATAATTACTCCCGACGCCCTTTGCATTATAATACTTTTCGGTGCCATATTCAAGTGTTGGACGCTATCTTTTAAATATTTATAACAAATATCCGCACCGTCTCCCACAAGTAATACATTTTTGTTACATTTGACAATTTCATTTTTTAAATCTTCAAGTGAAATCGCTCTGTCATCGGTTATTCTTTTACCGTTTTCAAATAATGCGTTATATACCTGCTGACATCTTGCATCCATAACGCAACAAACAATACCGTCAAAAGAAGATATATTTTTACTCATACTTTCCAATGTTGAAACAGGAACGCAGGGAATATTCTTTGTAAAGGCAATCCCCTTTACAGTTGCAACACCTATCCGTATTCCGGTAAATGAACCGGGACCGACGGAAACAGCAATTTTATCAATATCATCAACAGTCAGACTGCAATTTTTTAAACATTTGCTAATCATAGGCATCAATGTCTGACTGTGTGTCAGTCCTGTATTGCAGAAAACTTCGGAAATCAATTTATCATCTTTAAAAACAGCAACACTTGCCGCACTTGCAGAACTTTCTACACCGAGAATTATCAATTCTATTTCACTTCCGTTTTATCAAAAATTGTTATTATTCTGTCGTTTTCATTCTCTCCGGGAGATATTTCTATTCTGATACAATCATCCGACAAAGCATTTTCTATATTTTCGCTCCATTCAATAACAATGGTACATCCCAAATCAATGTAATCGAAAAATCCCGTTGAATACAAATCATCCCACGAATTTACACGGTACATATCAAAATGTACAAGGGGCGGATTTCCGCCGTAATCGTTTACAAGGGAGAATGTGGGACTGCTTACTTCACTGTCAAGTCCGTATCCCTTTGCAAGACCTCTGACAAAAGCGGTTTTTCCCATACCCAAAGAACCGAACATGGCGATAACCTCACCGCCTTTTAAGTTTTCAGCAAATTTTTCGGCAATATTTTCAGTTTCAAGATAACTTTTTGAGAAAAACTTTTTCATGGTTACACCTGATTTATTTCATTTTTCCGTGATGAACAGGTTCAAGAATTTTAATAATAATCTGTATTACTTTTTCCGAACGCTCATTAGTTTTGAATATCTTACGGAAAATTCGTTTTAACGAGCCTAAAACAGCATTTAATGTGGGAACTGATGTTGTTTCAAGTTTGACTCTTTTTCCGTTGAATTTAAAGTGCAGAGTTCTTATTCCGACACTTTCAAGAGGATGAACTTCAACAGCAAGAGTATTATTATCTTCCCAATGTGCAGATGAATATGTATGATAATTTTTTTCGGCAAGTTTCATATCGGAAATCCTGTATTCACCGTCCATGCCACATTCAATACTGTTTTTTTCTTCCTTCTCTTCCCAGGAGAAAATCAAACTTTTTTCTTTAAATTCAAAAGAAACATTGTTGATATTTCCGGCACGGTTTCGTCCCATGTATGTTGCAGGATACGTCAGAACACTTACGGGAAAACCCAAACGGTTAATTAAAAATTTCTTCTTAAAAACAAAATTCTTTTTATTGATTGACTTTTCAAGAGAACTTCTGCTTTTCTCGGAAAGGGGTGAGAAAGAAATTGTTTGCTTATTTTCATCAAGCAATTTATTCCCTTCAACATCCTTTTCTCCGGGTTCGATGAAAAGTTCATCTATCATATTATACACGCAGGTATGAGCATCAAAAGACGGATCACCGCCAATCATAACAACAATCGCATCGTATTCTTCAAAATATTCCGAAAATTGAGTAAATACACCGTCAAATCGGTATGAACCTTCGGGATTTTTCCTGCGCCAAACACCGTAGCCGTAAGCGGCACCCTGATCCAATCTTACAGGAGAATGAGGACCTTTATAGTTTTTTATTGACCTTTCGATCCAATCGGAAGATATTACCTGTTTACCGTTAAATACACCTTTGTTTGAAAAACAGTAAAAAATCTTAGCAAGAGATTCTATGGTCATAAACATTCCCCAACCGCCTGCTTCAATTCCGTTTCTGTCCGTCTCCCAAAATGTATTCTCAATACCCAGAGGTTCAAAAAGTCTGGGTTTAAGGTAATCGGTCATATTTAAACCGGTAACTCTTTTTATAATGCAGGAAAGTATAAAAAAGTTTTCGTTAACATATTCAAAACTGTCTCCCGGAACAAAACCGAATTTTGAATACATAAACAAATCGATCCAATCCTTACGTTCCTTATCGGCAAGAACACCGATTTTTCTGCCTGCGGTCATGGAAAGAAGATGATGAATTTTAATTTTTTTTATATTTTCATCTTTGATTTTATCTTTATATTCCGGGAAAAATTTCAGCATATCATCATCTGTGGAAACAAGTCCTTCATTAACCGCAAAACCTATTGCCAAAGCAGTTATTGACTTACTGACTGAATACATGGCATGAACCGTATCATTTCCCACAGGTGAACGGTACCATTCAGACGCAACAATGCCGTGTCTGATAACCATCATACCGTGATAATTTGTATTTTTCAAATTATCAAGTAATATATTTAATTTTCTTGATGAAACACCAACCTGCTCCGGATAATCAGCCCTTTTCAGTTTAACAGTTTCCGACATAAAATGCTCCTTGATTATAAAGTACAACTTGTTGCATCGTTGCAAACCATAATTTCACCGTCAAATAATTCATTTGCAATTTTTAATGACTCGTCAAGATTATTTAACAATCTGCTTCCGTTATGGTTAAAGAATAATTTTTTAATTTTCTTTCCTGTATTATTTATTGCTTCACATACTTCTTTTGCGTTATGATGACCTGTTTCCATCATAAAAACATCACATTCATCAGGAAGAACATTATCAAGATCTTCAAGCCTTAAATCTCCGGAAAATACAATTTTCTTGCCTTCTGCTTCAATAAGATAAGAATAAGATACCCAAGGTGTTCCTTCCTCGTGATGAATATGATTATTATGTATTGCAGTAACTTTAATATCATCAAATTCTGAAGAAAAAATCAAGCCGTCTTTGACAAGATGAGATGAATGTGTATAATTACATTCAAAATTTCCTTCAGTATTTTTCAGTAAATTCATTACAGCATCGTAAGATTCAATTATGGGAACATAAACATCTATATGTTTACCGATAGGTAAACTCCGACTGTCCTCCTGAGTGATTTTTCTGATATTCCATAATAAATTACCAAGTCCGCCGATATGATCCATATGACAATGTGAAATAAAAATACTGCGAATTTTATGTAAATTCACACCCATTAAATATGCAGTATGTGAACAGTTTTCCCCTGCATCAAACCAATATATACCGTTTTCAAGTTCAATGGCAAAGGATAAATGATATCTGTCCGCCTTAGGGAGTGTACCGGCACCGGTGCCGAAAAAATGAATTTTCATATAATTCTCCGTTTCTTCAAAATATATCTTATTATAACACAATAAAATATATTTTTCAACTAACTATATAACTTTGCAAGTCCGCCTTCACTTGTTTCTTTATACGTTCTTGAAATATCAATTCCCGTTTCATACATTGTTTTGACAACTAAATCAAAAGATATTTTTCGTGTATCGGAAAGGAAATTTGAAAGATTAACGGCATTTATTGCTCTCATAGCGGCAACGGCATTTCTTTCAATACATGGAATTTGAACAAGACCTCTTATAGGATCACAGGTCAAACCTAAATTATGCTCAATGGCAATTTCAGCAGCATACTCGATTTGCTCAATACTTAAATCGTATATTTCAGCCAACGCCGCAGCCGCCATAGCACAAGCCGTACCGATTTCCGCCTGACATCCGCACATGGCACTGCTGACAGATGCATTCGTTTTTATAAGATTACCGATTATACCGGCGGTTGCGATAGCATGAAGAATTTTTTCATCCGGAATATTTTTCTTTTCCTGAACATATTTTAAAACCGCAGGTAAAACACCGGCTGAACATGACGTGGGAGCAGTTACGATTTCATGACATTCCGAATTTTGTTCGCTTACTGCAAAAGCATAGGTACAGACAAGCCTGTTTTCTCTTGTTTCGTTGCTTTCATCAATATGATGTTGTTTGTAAAGGTGTCTTGCTTTACGTTGGACATTAAGTCCTCCGCTTAACATTCCGGTAGTTTCAAGACCTGATTTAATTGAAAGCTGCATTTTATGCCAAATCAAAGCGATATAATCCCATATTTCTTTACCCTCTGTAAGTTCAACATATTCCCAGAGTTTAATGTTTTTCTCCTTACAAAAATCGGAGATATCTTCAAAGGATTTCAGTTTATAAATATACTCGTTCTCGTCGGGTTCATCCCCTACTATTTCTATTGAACCGCCGCCGATACTGATGATACATTTACTTGAAATTTCTTCAGAATTTTTATATGCCGAAAATATCATTGTGTTGGGATGAGGAAGGTCAATAGTTTCAAGGTCAAGTATTATTTCGGTTTCTGTGGGAGCAAGAACGGATTTTATTATTTTATCAATGCTGAATACCCTTGCATATTTTGCGAGAGAGCCCAAAAGAATAACCTTGTATTTATCAGCGGAACGTGTAAAGGCTTTGAACTTTTCAGCAGCTCTTTTCGGACCGATCGTATGAGAACTTGAAGGACCTCTGTCAATGGTATAAACATCTTTGATGGATTTCATACCCTTCGGTTCACGGCGGATATAATTGGATTTATATTCCTTAATTTCGCCGATAAGAGTAATTACACTTACATTTAATGCTTCCGCCAAGGGTTGTAATAACTCAATGCTGGGATATGATTTACCGTTTTCCCATTTGGATACGGCACGGTTTGTTACATTCAAAATGTTACCTAATTCGCTTTGAGATAATCCCCTTATTTCACGAAACTTTTTAATCTTTTCACCAATATCAAATACACTCATATTACCCATCCGTTCAATAAACAGTAGTAAAATTTAAAAATCAATCATTGGTTGATATCCTGCTATAAATAAAGCCGACAAAAAGTCGGCCTTTTCATTGTTATTATATCAAATTTATTAAAAAATGTCAACACGACGGAATGAGTATAGGACAGCTGCTCGGCAATTTATCACCTTTAATATCATTTTCTGCTGAAATTGCATTTACGGTTGTTCTGTATTTTTTTGCAACGTCCCAAACAGATTCATCTTCATTTGAAAAATAAACAGTTAATGCGGAATTTTTATTGCTGTTTTCATTAAGAATTCTGATATCAGTAACGATTTGCTCTGATATTTTCTTAAAAGTATTGAGGAGCATATTTATCTCTATTCTGAATTCTATTACGTTATCTGTCAAAAGATTATAATTCATTCCCGAAACAAAACCATTAACAGACAAATAACAATCATTTTTATCCATATCTATATCTTTTTCAAAAGAAACGGGACGTTCAGAATAAAACGGTTGATTATCCTTGTCTGTACCAAGCAAACAGATATTTATCGTACCGATTATTTTTATTGAATTATCTTCTTTTTTACAGGATATTACAGGCTCATCAGTCCAGAAATCCATCACTCTTGTGATACCGTTTGAATAGTTTTCTTTTTGCTTCAACAATTCGATTTGATTATTGCTTTCAACCGGAATGTCAAAAGATAAATATTTTTTATCAAATTCAACGTCATACATAGTTGAATAGCAATCAGCAGAAAGAGTTTTTTCACATTTTTTATATGATTTTAAATTTGCCTGTAATGTAAATTTAAAATCAATCTCTTTTTTAGTATTGTTTGGTATTATTTCTTTGTTTACAATACGGACATCAATATTATTTATACAATCGTTATCAAGTCCGTTTAATTCAAGAATTTGACTTATAGGTAAAGAGGTTTCATATTTTTGAATGACCGACGGCGAACTGTCATCAAGATAAAGAATATATAATTTTAAATCACCTTTTAACAAGATTTTGTTGTTAACCGTTTTTGTTTCGGTAATCTCAACAGTTTCACACGACCGAAGTATTTGATTTACCGAACTGACTTTTTCATCAAGTTTAATATTCTCTTCAAGGAATAACAGTTTAACACTGCATCCCACAAATTCACATAAATCCGAAAAGTTTTTTGAGAGTTGAACACCGTTATTTTCCGCATTATAAATGACATTTTCCTCTTTTCTGCCCAAAGATTTTGCGGTTACGGCTATGGAAGAATGGTAATCTATTCTTCTCGGAGAAATCGGTCTGCAATTAGAATACGCCGTATTCAGTAAAATCTCTATTGATGATTGGTCAATCTGTTTATCGGTCTGAACAGATTTTGAAAAAGGAAACATTTTATCATATCCGCAAATATTATTTTCATCATCACAGTAAATTATTTCTGTATGAACATTGCCGTCAACAGAAATTCTGTCCCCTAAAAACTGTGATGAAACTAAAAACGGAGTACTGATACACTTCAGTATTTTTTTAATATCATGACAGTAATCGGGTAATTCAATTTCCCCCTCAACGGATTGCTCGGAAGTATTCTCAAAAAGCAATTCGGAAATATTAAATATATCTTTTTCTAATTTTAATTCTTCCATAAAATTAACTCCTTTATATTTCATTTATTAGATAATATTCAACAGGAGTTGTTTTTATGATAAAAAAATAAAAGCTACGGCTTTTCACCGTAGCTTTTAGATAATACTCTTTTATCAGAATGTTAAGCTTGCAAATGTACCGTTGCTTCTGTCAAATATTGTCCAAGTCTTTGACAAACCGATCTTCTTAATCAAACTGTCCTGACCTACGGAAATTCTCATAATACCGTAGAAATCAGCCTGACCTTTAACGGTAATTTCATCCGCATTATCAAGAAGTGCTGTTGCCTGAGCAATGGCATCTGCCGGGAAATCTATCTTATTTGTAGTTGTACCGGCACTTGTGGGGAATGAAACAGTTGCATAAGCATATACGCCTACACCGCCTTCAACACCAAGGTCGATCAATGACTGTGAGAAAGCACAAATGCTTGCATTCAAACCTACTGTAACTTCGGCAGTACCTGTTGCTTTAAATGTCTTTGAAACTTCTGTTGTTTCATTGATAAGTCTGCCCTGGTTATTGATAATTTCATAGCCCTTGCAGTTACTTGTTGTGATTATAAGTTCAGCCTGACCGTTTACAAACAGTCTGAGACTTGCTTTAAGGTTAATTGTGATTGCAGGACAATTCGGAATAGCAACCGTTACAGTAAACAACGGGAATGTTGCTGAACCTGATTGTAAGTTAAGGTTCTTAATATTTGCTTTAATCTGGTCAATGGCTGACTGACTTGAAACATCTTCTTTCAAGTTGGAACCGAGAGATGCAGCATAAGAGCCGTTAACCGCAGTTGTATCAACCGCATCATAATTAAGAACTACATAAGCTTCTTTAATGTCGCCTTTAAGACTACCGTCAAATTTTGCCTGAACATCAAAATTGGAAACAGAATAGGATTTGGAAAGTGTTATACCGTTTCCGATATTACCGGTAACGGAAATATCAAATCCGCCGTCATTGAAGCTGTACTTTGCTTTTCCGAGAGAACCGAGAGATATAGAACCGCTTGAAATTTTATCAAGAAGTTTATCTTTAAGTCCTTCATTATTGGCAATAGACTGCTGAATTACATTTCCTTGGGCATCTTTAATTTCAGCTGTTCTGAAATCAGGTGTAATACCACCCTGGAATTTAACTGTATCAATAACATCTTCGGGAGCAACTTCTGTTGTTTCAACAACAGTTTTATCACCGTTAACCGTTACTTTTTCTGCTTTATAAATTCCGCCGTTGAGGTTTTCATCATTTCCGGGAACGGAGAAGATATCACCTTTTTCAACATCAGCATCTTCGGAAAGAACTAATTTATTACCGTTAACGCTGTAATCGGTATCATTGATTTCAACAACTTCTTCAGCATATTCAACGGAAGATGTGCCGAGACCGAACTTCTGATTAGCCCAAATCTCTTTAACCTTTGTTAAGAGTTTTACACAGTTATCATATGTTGTCTGGAACTTCTCAAAAGACTTATCGGCCTTAAGGAAAATAATTCCCTTAGCAACTGCAACACCGATTTGTTCGGCGTATTTAAGAGAATCCGCATCCTTGATTTCAATAACATCATCTGATTCAAGTCTTGCAACCTCAACAAGAGTTTTAACTACAAATTCAGCACTGACGGCATCACTTGTTTTAAAACTGTCTTTATCATCAATTACGCCCCATTCATAAGCAATCTGAACCTGCTTAAAATAAGGATCTGCTGAAGTGATTGAAGAATAATAAGGTTTATCGGACTTGTTAGCAGTCATACCGAATTCCTTATCAACTTCCGTAAGCCATTCACCGACTGTCATAGACTTTGCCGGATCCGCTGCAATCGGAACGAAAACAGACAGGAAAAGGAAAAGAATTGACAAAATGATTGAGATAATTTTTTGCATAAAATCTCCTCCATTTGAGCATAGCTCATAAATTTACTGAAAGTACAATAAGATACAGTACCTCAATATCACGTTAATAATAACACAACATATTGAAAAATACAACAATTTTTCAATAAAAAATAGCAAATTTTACATTTTTGATAAAAAAATGAAAAATATTTGTGCATAATAACAAATTATATATCATAAACACCTAAAATAACTATTCCGATTACCACTACAAGAACAGTCAAATACTGTTTAGGCAATAATTTTTCTTTCAAAATAATTGCAGAGAGAACAACCGACACTATACAATATGATGAAATCATGGGAATTGCTATTGTTGCATTACCGGTAATTGCTCTGTTATAAAAGAACTGACCTGCCGTTTCAAACAATGCGGCACCTAATCTGAATTTCTGTTCACGGATATTACCGAATTTCTCTTTTTTTATAAATCTGATATACACATAAAGAACAACCGCAACAAACAAAAACGTAAGTTCATAAGAAATATTTGCAACATCGGATAAAGTAGATTCGGTTACATTTTTTAAAGGACTGTCAGATATTACATCAACGTCAAGATAATATCCGTCAAGGAAAGTGCCGAGAGAATCAATAATGCAGTATAAAACAGGCATTAAAAATGCAATTATTCCGATTTTCTCCGATTTCGATTTTTCGGGTTTTCCCTTTTCAAACACTCCCAGAAGAAAAACCCCGACACAAATCAGAATTACGGCAACAATAACCGGTAATTTTAAAATTTCTTTCCTTTCGGAAGCGACAAAAAACAAACACAACAGAAACGCAACGGCTCCGGAGGAATTCTGAACAGGAGAAGAAATTGATAAATCAAGATATTTTAATCCGAAATATCCTATTGTCATTGATAATATGTACATTGCGGCAACGGGCAGATATATCAGTAAATTTATCGGATTATATCCTACATCTTTAAATATCAGGGTTGATAAAGCATGAATTCCCATTACGAAACCAACTATTACGGATGTTTTCAAATGGGAATATTTATTTAATTCATCGTTCCCCTTTTTATAAAATAAATCCGCTGTACCCCACAACAAAGTCGCAAGAACAGAAAAAGTAAACCACATATTAAATCCTTTCAGTAATATAAATCAAATTACGGTATATTCATCTCCGCCTTTTAAAGCAATATAATCATCCGTAACCTCGGACAAGAATTTATACATAGGAGAATATGCTTTGTAAGCATTTTTAAGTTCATCAATTATATCACCGTTTTCAACAGCGGACATATCTTTATTTTCAAAAATAAAATAGAAATTCTTAATATTATAATATGGCAGTAATTCCGAAGGAACATCAGTACTTTTCGGCTTTTTATAAGAATTGCAATGTAATTTTGCTCCTACACTTTCGCAGGATTTCACCGCATTTAAAAACCTTTTCTGTTCTTTCAATAATTTATCCCTGTATAATTGAAGAAATTTTGCATCGGTATAAAACATACCCACACCGTAAGAATAATTATCCGGATACACTTCAAACCAGAAAGCGGGTATAACGGGATTTATTTTTTTATCCCTCATAAACATAATCCAGATATTTTCTCTGTAAAGGGTTTTATCTTTACTGTAACGGGTATCACGGCGAATACGTGAAACCATTTTTACAGGGTTTAAAACCATTTTTGAATCATACTCATACATATCGTCAAGAAGATTTTCCGCAATCATTCTCATGGGAATTATTGCAGATTTTTTTATTTCTTCCTTATGCTCATCGTAAAATTCTTTTCTGTTTTCAAATCTGTTCACAGCAAGCAAATTAAAGGCTTCTGCCGAAATACCGTTAAAATTATTCATAATTTATATCAGACCTCTTTTATACATTTCTTCTGCGGCAAGAATTATACCCATTTTACCGCTGTGATAATTCAAGCCGCCCTGCATCCACACGGCATAAGGTTCTCTCAAAGGAGCATCTGCGGAAAGTTCTATTGATGCACCTGAAATAAATGTACCTGCCGACATAATAACCTTACTGTCATATCCCGGCATATCCCACGGCATCGGAGTAACCGCAGAATCTATGGGAGCACCTTTTTGCATACCCTGACAAAATGCGATAAGATTATCTTCATTTTCAAGTTTTACTGCCTGGATAATGTCATGCCTTTCTTCATCAAATTCAGGAGAAACTCCGAAACCTAAATTTTTAAATAAAGAAGCGGTAAAGATTGCTGTTTTAATTGCTTCTCCGACAACATGAGGAGAATTGAATAATCCCATATAAATATTTCTGCTTTGACCGAGAGTAGCACCTACTTCCCTGCCTAAACCGGGAGTTGTCATTCTGTATGAGCAAAGTTCAACATACTCTTTTTTTCCTGCGATATAACCGCCTGTTCTGGCAATTCCTCCGCCGGGATTTTTTATCAAAGAACCTGCAAACAAATCCGCACCGATATCACCGGGTTCCGTCGTTTCAACAAATTCGCCGTAACAGTTATC
>JAZUKF010000034.1:0-2688 GCA_045643165.1 Acutalibacteraceae bacterium
AAAAAAATATGCGACTTTTTAGTTTACTCTGTCATAATTAATATGAAAACTTAATGCAGAAGGGAAAAAGGAACGATTATGGTCTGTATCAATCTGTAATCGCTGCCCCCGGCAGGGTTGAGTGTTCACAGAGCATCAAGCTCGCCCCGATGTGGTTAATTAATGAACAAAAGCTGGCGCCTGCTTTCTGCCGATGCTTTTGCCGGAAGAGGATAGTTTTTTTTTGACTTTTTTCCTATCCTTTTCCGGCTTTTATATCATAATCAGAAAATGTCCCGCAGGAGAAATCCCACGGGACAAATTTCGTTAAGATATTTCACCATTCATTTCAACAGACCCGTTTCTTCAGAATTTCTCCGTTAGGATAATTAATCGCAAGATGATTGTAGATAAAGCGTCGAAGGGTCTCGTTCACAAATCTGACGAACGTATTGGGAGTTACCCATACGAAATGAACCGGGTACTGGTCTTCGAAATAATGATACGAACTAACCACTTGATTGACTGATGTTTTACGGTTATAATTTCCGTTCACCAAATCATTGTAGCTGCCGCTCTCGATTGCCACATATACTTTGATATTGTTCAATTTTGCACGGAGCAATTCGTTTTCAAAGCGTTCGTGGTCTTTTCCAAGACAATCGACCAGTTCCTCGATGCTCATCTTACGTTCAATTGAAATGAGTTCGGTAAAGTCAATCAGTCCTTCGTCAGGCGTTCTGAGGACTGCCGAATAATCTCCGACGTCGAGTTTCTGTCTTTCCCATTCGTCGATAGGCAGCTCTTCAAATTCGGCAATACGGTTCTTGTAGCGTTCATTCTCTTGCTCCCGTGTATCGACGATGAGGTGATACTTTCCTGACAGGTTTTTGTATGCTTCGTAGTGCTTACAGTACATCTCGAGTTAAACCTCCTTTCAAATAATTTTGGCAAAGGTCTTTGATGCTGCGGGTCCCGAGTGAAGCGTCTGTTTGAGCCCAGGTAAGTCCATTCACGTAATGAAGAATGCAGCCCATATAGATGTTATCGTCCGGGGCGTTTTCTGCGATGTAGTAAGCCAAATCCACTGCGAGTGAGTATTCTTTGTCAAGAGCTGCATACTCTTTTTCTGCCAACGCGATTTTCTGCCGGATGTCGGACCCGTCGATACCCTGATGGTCCATAGCTTCAAGGGTGACTTTTAACTGGTTAATCCCGCCGATAGTCCTGTCGATTTGGCGCTTAATCGTCCGAATGTTTGAAAAGAACTGAGTGTAATCGTTTTTTGCAATATTCATATTAAAACCTCCTGAATATTTATTTTCTACTTAAATAATGACAGTTTGATTTTCATATCCCCCCAAAAAACACCCAAAAAGTTACAAATAGAGATAAAAAAGCAAAAAAATCCTTGGAAATATCCAAGGACTAAGTGTATATTCTGCATGCAAGGTGACGAAAGTGACTGCTTTTTTCAACAATCCTCTTATTTATCATTTTTTCTTGTAAAAAGATAAGAAAATACCGTCACTTCCGTCACTTTCCCCTTGTAACCGTACGTGACGGCACGGACCGCTGCTTTGTCTCTGTATCCGCTGGCATTACGCGGTATATCCTGCTGTGTCAAACAACATGGTATATCCGGTTCAGCCGCATATAATAGTAATTGCAGCCTTTTGGGTATTTCGCATCACTTCTTGCTTTTTCGAAATACAATATAATGATAAACTCGGTGTGAGCGGCGTTTGTGAGCGCCGAGCAGGTTCCTGTGAGGCGATCACAATCGCCTCGCAATTTTGCCATCCGGCAAAAAAGTGAATTTTCCCAAGTGGTGCTTTCCTATTATGTCCATCTATTGTGTTGGTGACGTTTTCTCTTCAAGTCGAACATCATCACAGTAATGATTCATCAAGCAACATAAAAAGTCCCGCAGGAAAAATCCCACGGGACATATTCTGTAAAAACCGTTACTATTATCAGCCGACGAAGGAATGTCTCTTTTTGAGAATAATCGCCATACCTGCAATGGATACGCAAAGTGCAATTATTGACCAAGTCGGGAAACTGTCACCGGTGTTCGGGTTTGTGCCCTTTTCCTCTGAAAGCAGTACGAAAGTCGAGAAATGAGACGTTTCAAAAACGATTTTGCCGTTTTCGACTCTGGTCGGCATTGCATCTATCTTGCCGTCATTGCCAAGATAACAAACGGTATAATCCATAGTATCTTTGCACTCAAACGGGAAGGAAACGGTAACTTTTCCGCCGCCGAATTCGTGAATGTTGCCATTATCGGCAACGATATCAAAATTGAGGATTTTGTCAACGGACTTTTTGCCAACCGCTTCAAGCTGCTGCTTTGTGAGGTCGTCGTTTTTGAGTTCGTTAACGATAAGCTCCACTCCGCCTGCGGACTCGGCACCCGCAAGCGCTGCCACCGTTTTTGAATCCATCACGATGTCTGCGTTCTTAAGCTGGATTTCGAACTTGTCTTTGACGTTTTCGCTTACGCTGTCAATGGCGGCAGACGAGAGTTTTACGCTCTTTACGTCTTCCTCCGAGGAGAAATCAAGTACGATATCCGCCTTTTCTTCCGTGTTTTTCAGTTCAATGTCTTCAATTTCCGCAGTGCCTTCTTTGATTTCACCGGAAACGGAAACATTTTCGTTTTCGGCAATCGGCTCCTCCGGCATTTCACCGAGAATAAAGTCC
>JAZUKF010000035.1:0-1941 GCA_045643165.1 Acutalibacteraceae bacterium
CGAAATTCCCGGATATCACGGTTTTTCTTCATCATCTCATTATAAAGTTTTAATTGCATATCAAGTTGCATCTCTGATTCTCTTTGCTTA
This sequence comes from Acutalibacteraceae bacterium, assembly GCA_045643165.1. Lineage (GTDB taxonomy): Bacteria > Bacillota > Clostridia > Oscillospirales > Acutalibacteraceae > SIG575. The sequence goes on from JAZUKF010000035.1 coordinate 91, forward strand.
TGCAGACTGTCGGAAAATTTTATAACAATATAAAAAACCGCTCCGATTATAAGAATAGTGGATAATATTCTGATTGCATTTGAAACTTCAACATAATAAGTGGAATCTGTACTGATGATAACATCGTAATATGCCGAAATATCAGCAAGGATTATTACTGCGTAAAACACCGGCGATATACTGTCAAAAAAGATTTTCATTATTTCTCTGTTCAATCTGTTTTTTATTGTCAGCAATAAAATGCAAATCACAGTGTATAAAATGCAGAACATTACCGCAGTTATATAATAAGATTTTATATTGAATGAAGTTGTAAATATAAAAATCACATAATCCGATGTTGCATTTATGAGCAAACCGAGAACGGGAATAAGTAATTTTTTATTATGTTTAAACCGAAAACACGGAAGGAACACGAAAATAATAAAAAGTATTGCCTCTTTAATTATATCCGCATCTTCATTTACACCGATGATTATCGGCAAAACCGTTGAGATGATTACCGCAATTCCGGAAAAAACGTAAAAAAACATATTTGTTTTTCTTTTGTCAAATCCGAACAAATATGTATACATCATCGAAACCAGAACAACCGCAGAAGTCGTCTGAAAAAAATTCAATGCACACATCAGCATAAAATCATCTCGTTTTGATAACGCAAATATTCTTTGTTGAAATCCTTAATCCTTTTCGGCGAAATAGGTACGGATTTTCCGTTATAGAAGTAAACACTTTTACTGTCAAACTTTTTAACATTTTTCATATTGACAAGATATGAACGATGGCAACGGAAAAATCCTGAATTTGAAAGTTTTTCTTCCATTTCCGAAATTGTTTTATGATAAATAATTCTTTCATCATTTTTAACAAAATAAACATCTTTTCTTGATGCTTCAATACAAAGCACATCATTCAGATTTATAATCTGCGTACCGCCGGAAGTCTTGATAATAATTCGTTTTGAAACAGTATCGGTTTTACAATACGAATCTAAAGCCTCATAAAATTTTTCTTTATCAATGGGTTTCAGCAAAAATCTGTGAGTACGCACCTCAAAAGATTCATATACAATTTCGGGAAAACACGTAAGAAAAATCACTGCTTTTTCTTCACCGTATTTTTCACGAAGTATTTTTGCAAATTCAATACCGTTAATCTCCGGCATTTTATAATCAAGAATAAAAACATCGAATTCATCAAGGCGTTCTTTTAAAGGTAAATAACTTTCAAAACAAGCATAATCAATACTCATACGACGTTCATGAATATAATCTTCTAAAATTGTTACCACACTTTCACAACAAGCCTTTTCGTCATCACATATCGCAACCTTCAAGCCCTCACCCCTTCAACTTTAATGTTTTCAGTATATCATAACAGTAAATTTATGGCAACATCTTTCTGCAAAATATGTAAAATTTTCTGAAAAAAATTGCCAAAATTTATAAACTTTTCTTACGGTTTATGATTTTTTCTTCCTGTTTACGGAGTAATAACAAACAGGTAGACAATAAGATAAAATTTAATAACTGATTATGATCTTTTTCCTTGGTCGAATCCGGTATCAAATAACCGTATTTTTTAATAATGTAAATTTTTCGTACCCGAAAAACCGCATTCCGTACCCATAAAGATTATCTGTGTATTTTTTATGATATACTAAACCAAAACAAATTTTAGGAGGATAAACATGAAGAAAAATCTAAAAAAACTTATAGCATCTATCTTAGTAGCACTGACAGTAATTTCAGTTGCACCTATGAGCAAACTTGTGAAACCGGATTTTGATTTATTCGATACCGGCATAAAAGCAAGTGCAAAAGACCTTAGTTCATATTCAGTCGGCGACAT
>JAZUKF010000036.1:0-2514 GCA_045643165.1 Acutalibacteraceae bacterium
GTTCATATTCATCACTCCGAAAATTTTCTTATTTATTATTGTTGGACGAATTTGGAAAAATATTCATTTAATAAAAATGAGTTTATACTCATATTTTTCCTTAAAATACAGTTGTCATTTTGAAAAATATGTGATACAATACTATTTAAGAAACAAAAATGGGGGAAATTATGAGAAATAATTGCCTGAAAAAAATATTTATATTCTTATTTTGTCTGTTTAATATTTTTTTAATGAACATAACAGGTTTCTGTTCTGAAAGCAAATCCGAAAAAAAGGAACTTATCGCCATTGCCCACGGTGGTAATTCTCTGAATTTCCCGGAGAATTCTCTTTTAGCATTTATGAGCGTTAATTCGGCAGAGGTTGACGGCGTTTCTTTCAGAGTGAGAACAACATCCGACGGCGTTTTGATTGTTTTTGAGGATGAAAATACCGAAAGAATGTGCGTTGATAAAAACGGTAATGCGGTCAATATGAAAATCAGCGAAACAACATACGATGAACTTTTAAGACTTTCTCTGCGTGTTCCGGAACTTTCTTCCTACTCTACGGAAAATAAAATCCCGAAATTATACGAGGTTTTAAGGCATGTAGAAGATATGAAATATATCATCATTGATGTTGATAATTCCGTGAAAGACAAGGTGTATAACGAGGTTAAAATCGCTTCATTGACAGATAAAGTTTATTTCCGTTTCCGTGATGAAAAAAACAAAGATGCCGTAGATTTCAAAAAAGAAAAAAATCATGCAAATATTATTGCATATTCAAAAGGCAATATGATTTTTTCCTTAATTAAACAGCTTAATTATGCCAAGGAAAACGATTTCAAATTTATTGAATTTGCAACAAAAAATCCTTACGGCGTTATGTTCGGTGATTTTTTTACGAAGCGTTTTGAAAATATCAACGTAATAGCATTTACGGGTGAAAACGGCTCCATAGGTAAAAGGCCTGATAACATTGACGGTTGGAAAGACCTTGCCGACAGAGGTTTCAACGTAATCGAAAGCGATAACATAATATCGCTGATTGATTTTAAAAAATCCTATGAAAACAACAATATCGGCACCGATTTATTTACCAAAAAGAAGAAAAACGACGGAGAAAAAGGCATTTTCAAAATTACATCGCAGAGAATATTCTGGATTATTTTTGCTTTGATACTGTTCGTTTCTTCACAGATATATATATTTAAAAAGACTGATAAATCAAACAAAATCAAATAGATTATTTTACCGGGAGGGATTGTATATGGCATACAAAATGAAAAGGGCGAAATTTCCCGAAGAAGTAGGGGTTTCGTCGCAGGCAATAAACGACCTGCTTAAAGATTTTAAGGATAGCGACGTAGAAGTACACAGCATTATGATTATGCGTCACGGTAAAGTTGCCTACGAAAGCTGGGCGGCTCCTTTCACACCGGACACACCTCATATCATGTACTCTGTCAGCAAAAGTTTCACTTCCACCGCAATCGGCTTTGCTATTGAGGAAGGACTTATTTCACTTGATACAAGAGTTATTGATATCTTCCCCGAATATGCACCGAAAAAGACTGATGAAAACCTTGAGAAACTCAACGTTTATCATCTTCTTACCATGACTGCGGGTAAAGATCCCAGCATCGTTACGGACAGAACGAAAAACCAATGGATCAAGGATTTCTTTGATTCAAGTTGGGCATTTGCTCCGGGTGAAGGTTGGAAATATATCAGCGAAAATCAATATATGCTTTCCGCAATAATCCACCGTGTTACCGGAATGTCCATGAGAAAATATCTTGCTCCCCGTCTTTTCGCTCCTCTCGGAATACGTGAGGATCCCTTCTGGGAATGCGACGGAAACGGAATTGAAGCAGGCGGTTGGGGATTATTCATCACCACCGAGGAACTTGCCAATATGACTCAATGCTATGCAAACGGCGGTAAATGGGGCGGAAAACAAGTCATTCCGAAAAAATGGGTTGAATTTGCAACATCAAACCTTGAAGATAACAGCAAAGGCAATTATGACGTTGACTGTATTGCGGGCTACGGTGCATGCTTCTGGAGAATAGGTGCCGTAAACGGTTTCCGTCTTGACGGAATGTTCTCTCAGTTCGGACTTGTGCTTGAAGATTATGATGCAACCATTGCAATTCATGCCTGTGAAATATCAGAGCAGAAAACAAGAGACTGCGTATGGCGTCATTTCCCCAAGGGATTTATTGATGACAGCAATGTGCCGTCAAATATCGAAGTCAATCAACTTCCTCCGCTTCCGGAACTTCCCGCTTCTAAAATTCACAGTAAATTTGAAGAACAACTTAAAACAAAGAAAATTGTTATCAAGCCCTCAAAGCTTCTTGATACCATCAATTATCCTTTGAGTATGCTTCCTCTTTTTGCTGTATTTATGTCAACGGATAAGGCGGGATATTTCAACAATTTCTCCTTTGATTTCGATGAAAACGAATGCAAACTTACCTGGAACGAAAAGGATGAATACAACACCATCGTCTGCGGTATG
>JAZUKF010000037.1:0-5704 GCA_045643165.1 Acutalibacteraceae bacterium
TAAAGTTCGTGTGCTATTCTGAAAATTGAAATAGCATAAAATCCGGGATAACAAATTAAAACTTCCTCACGGCATTTTGCGGCGGGGTCGCCCTCGTAAAGTGCTTCAATATCTTTCAGAAGCATCTCTTTTACAAACGGCAGTCTTTGAATAAATTTGTCGCATATTTCCTCGGGTGAGCACCCGATGTTTGTGCCGTTGAAAACGCAGGCACCCTCAATCTGTTTTGCAAGTCTGTTGTATATGTTCAGAAGCAGTTCGGTTTGTGAAAGTACGTTTTCACTGCCGACGCTGTGTTTATAGTAATCGGGAAATAAAAGCGATTGCAAATCTTTAATAACTTTAATGACTTCACGCCTGTCCGGAATAATTGCACCGTCGCATTTCTGCATAAAGCCTTTATTTGCGCCTGTTTCGTCAAGCGCTTTTACAGTTCCCGTAATCAGTTCCATGTTTTCAAGAAAACTTTCCATATTTTTCTCCTTTTTGCGAGTGATTCATAAGAATGAAAATTTATAATATTTCTCCGTCGATAATCAGTTTATGTTTGTTATTCTTTATCAGTTCAACAAATGTTTTGTCGTCTTTCACTCTTTCGGTGAACGCAACTCCCGCTTTTCCGAAATGTGCGGTGTCGTGAGTGTCACCGCCCGAAATTTTCAAAAGCCCGAATTTATCGGCATATTTGTCTGCGGCATCGTTATCTTCTTTTGAATTTGCGGCGTTGTAAACTTCAACAGCGTCAAAACATTCATAAGGCGGTACTGTGTCCGGGTCGGGTATATACGACCTGTGCCTGAACGGATGTGCCACACATATAAGTCCTCCGTTTTTGCGTGTGAATTCCGCCATCTGATATAAATTCATATTAAGAAAATCGGGCGTATTTTTTAAAATCTCAGCCGATATTCCGTAAATGAGAACTTCTTTTCCCTGCCTGTATGCTTCTTCAATTCCGAAAAGCACGTCAATATCGCATTTTTCGCCGTATTCTTTTGCTTCAAGATAATCTCTTTCATACGCTTCAACAAAATCTTTCCACGGGAGTGCTCTGTCAATGCAGGTGTTGCCGTGATAAAAATGATTTGAAAAAACTATTCCCGAGTAGCCTGCGCTTTTCGCGGCATCTACCATTTCTTTAGCGGTAGAACCGCCGCAGTCGCTGCAACCGGATGTGTGAAGATGTATTTCATATTTATAAAACATTTTTCTTGCCTCCGGTAATATTTTAACTGTTCATAAAAAATATGTCAAGGTTTCAAACTGATTGCAACAGTTTTATTTGCTGAAGCGTCTAATATGTGAAAGGATGACACAAATGAAAAAAATAATTAAAAATGTTTTATGCACCGTATTGGTGCTTGCGGTTGTTTACGGGGCGTATGTTGCGATTGACTGTACGAGACTTTCAAAAAAATCGCACGAAAAAACATCATCACCGATAATCGAAATTTCAAAGCAGACAACCGACAATGAGAACGGAAACAGAACGGTAACATATTACGGACCCGGTTATAACGTGAAATACCATACCGGTACGGACGGTAAAGTTTACGGCGCAGAATTCAGATTTTTAAATAAACTCGTCTGGGCGTGGATAGAGTAAAAAATATTATATGAAAATATTTAAAACAAAAAGCACTTATCGTTTGGTAAGTGCTTTTTGTGTGCTGCGACAGTTCCTTTGCTGTGCAAACCGTCCGGTTATACTTTAATTATACAAGTGTTGAACAGAAATTTAATCTGTGATATTATAAACTCGCAATATAAAACCCCATTAAAATAATAATTGAACTGAAAGTAGATTACAGTTTTTTACTATTGCTATTGAAAATAGATTGTATTTTTGGCAAAATAACACTTAAGGAGGCGATTAGTTGGATAACAATAATTTTTCTGATAAAATAACAGAATTAAGAAACAAACAGGGGTTATCACAGAAACAACTTGGAGATATGTTGGGAGTTTCTAATAAGGCTGTTTCGAAATGGGAAAACGGAGAATCATTGCCTAAGACATCAACAATGCTTAAACTTGCAGAGATTTTTGATATTAATATAAATGAATTGATAGGTCTTACATACAATGCTCCGACTGAACTAAATAATAATACAGAAGAAATAAACAGACTTATAAGCGAAAATGCGGCTCTTTCTTCAAAACTTAATGAAATTGACAGAAGAAAAAAACGCGGCTTTATTTCCGTATTGATAATTTGCGTTGTCGGAATAATAGTATCAGTTGTTGTTGCATTATGTGCTACTGCAGATAAAGGTATGAATTCGGAAATAAAAGATGCCGGTCAAAACAACACCTCTATTGTTTTTGCGGAAAAAACCTTTGTTCCTTCATCAACTCTTGAAGAATACATATTCAGTAATGAAGATGAATATTGTTGTTCCTTGGAAACCAAATATGCTGTTTATAAAGATTCAAGCGGAAGAGATCATAAGGTTGTAATAGATTGCAGTTGTTATACCGATTATGTAATACTTCAGGTCGGGAAAAAAGATTATTTTTACAGTGAGTCAAAATTAAATACAGATTGGTTTAATATTGAGAATATAGATTCACTTTCTTTTACAAGAAAAAGTATTACTTACAATTACGATGATTACTATGACTATGATGACTATGATGACTATGAAGATTATAAATATTATTATTCTGATGAGTATGCCGATATTGATGTAATAAACTGTTTTTGTGACTTTTATAACTATAAGGGCGATCCGATTGATAAAGGTATAACTCAAAGATTTATGGGGGAAAAGGCATATACTGTTTCAATTGATTTCAACAATTTTTCATTTGGTTACACCGATATTGATTTCGGAGAATTCTTTAAGGACGACAAGGGGAATGTATACTTTTACGATTATATAACTGCAAATGCGTATTCTGTAGGAAAGGAGTTGAGCAACTTTGTCTATGAGAACCAAAAAACTTAATGATCTTATAGCTGAACAGCAAGCTGTTTTAGACACAATAAAAGCTGAAGCACAAGCAATAGATAATGAAGATCTTTCGCAACAAAACGAAACACTTAAAGCCAGACTTGAAGAGGTTTCAAAATCCGAACAGACTTTAAAGAACGAAAACGAAAGTATGAAAAAAACACTTTCAACAACCAAAGCCGTTCTCTTTACAAAAATGGCAAACGAAAAACTGCTTGTGTTCAAAAGTACTCAAAAGAAAATTGAAAGCATTTATTATCATGAGGATCATAAGGTTGAAAGTAAGCTTGATTCATATGCGGCTGATTGCAAAGAAAGTCTGCAAAGTACAATCAGCGCAATAGAGGAATACGGAGCAAATGAATTTCAAGATATTTTACAACAAATGAATGCTCTTAAAGACGAAGTTGACCGAAGAAGAGCAGAAATCGCAGAATACCAAAAAACACAAATGGAAAATGCTGCTCAAACCAATTATGAAATTGGTGAGCAGTTGAAAAATGAGCCTCTCACCGAGGCAGAACAAAGAAGTGCATTAAAACAAAAGAGTCTCGAAAGTTTTATTGGCTTGAATGTTCTTGGTAAGGCAGGAATTTTTCTTTTTATTATAGGAATAATTATGTTGGGCAGATTTGCTTATGTTCATATGTCAGATGTGTTCAAAGGCGGAATTATGTATCTCCTTGGTGCAGTTCTGATTGTAATCGGCGAATTATTTCACAAGAAAGAGAAAACAGTTTTTTCTGCAACATTAATCAGCGGCGGTGTTGCTGCATTATATGCAGCAGCAACAACGTGTTATTTTGCTTTTGATTTATATAATGAAACTATCGCGTTTGTTTTGTGCGTTATCATTACTGCAATTGCAATTGTAATTTCAAATCAGGTAAAAAATCAGGTTGTATGTTGCTTTGCAGCAGTTGGCGGGTATTTACCCGTAGTTGCTCTCTATATAATCGGTTTCGGCAGTGCAGTTGCAAACAAGGCTTTTTTGCCGGTGTCAAGTGTTTACTTTTGCCTTTTAGCAGTTGTTTTATTCATAATGACATATAATAAGAAATGGTATGCAGCGCAGTTTATCGGCTACAGTCTTCATCTTATAGCAATTGGCGGCGTTGCAAAATGTGCATATGCAGTAAGTATACTTCCGGGTTACGGTTTTGCACTTCCTCTTGCTGCGGCATTTTCAATCGCATCATTTGTTATTTATTTAATGATGCCTGCATCAAAAATAATCAGACGTCAACAAATAACAGTCGAAGATTCGGTATTACTCGCATTAAATGCTGTCAGTGGTGCAATTTCAGTAGGTATTACCACTAAGAATTGTATTGCAGAAGAAGCATTGTCATCAAGAGTTGTCGGACTCGTTTTCCTTGTATTCTCAATAATTTATGTATTGTTAACGGTGTTCTCTATCAGAGAGAAAAAACAAGGTATATCAATCGCAACAATTATTACCGCTGTTTGCGCACTTGTTTTCTCAATGACGGTAACCCCTTTGTTATTCGGAGTGAAATATATCGGAATCAGCTGGTCTGTCGAGGGTGTAATTCTGGCAATAGTATTTATTAACAAAAAAATGAAAATTCCTGAATTTGCAGGACTGTTTTGTATGGTGCTGTCCGTAATAAGTGCTTTTGCAGATAGCATTGAATCAACCGGTCTGACAATTGTGACATTTGCAGTTATTCTTTGTGCATTCTGGATTTACACCGTTATAGGTCTTATCAGCACAAAAAAACCGAATACTGAGTCAATTCCGTATTTTATTACCGAAATTGTTACAGCATATTCAACAGCGGGATTTATATTCTATCTATACAAATGTATATCGGAAAGTCCGTCGATTACCGTTAAATCTGATTTTGTAAGCACTGCAGCAGCAATCATCGCTGTTTTGGCTATGAGTGTAATAATACGATTTGGCGTTCTTAAGAATAAAGTTTCACTTATTGTAAGCGACATTGCAAGTATCGGATTGTTCTTTGCAACATTTATTGCTGCAGATATTACGAATGTTTATAATGACACAACATTATACTATGGAGAACCTGTTCAACTAAAAGGATTTTGGGTTGTAAATATTGTTGTTCTGGTTGCTATCAATATTTTTGTTGAATTGTTCCTGGCACGGGCAGTTTTAGATATTATTAATCTTTTAAATGCTCCTACCTGGATTTACACAATGACTTTATCTGTGTCTGCATTGCTTGTAATTACTGCAACCTTAATGAATCATTTTGATGTAGGATTCTCAAGTGTTATTATCAGCGCATTGTATATCGCTATTGCCTGTATACTTCTTTTCATCGGCTTCAGAAAACGGTTTACAATTGTTCGTTCAGGCGGATTAGTATTAATCCTATGTGCTTTTGCAAAACTGTGTTTCGTTGACACTTCTCATCTTGATTCGGGATGGAAGATTGCATCATATTTTGCATTTGGTGCAATTCTTATAGTTGTTTCATTCTTCTATCAACGTTTCAGCAAAAAAATAGAATCAGATGCTTTGAGCCTTGTCAGAGAAGATTCAGGCATAGAAACAGTTGACAATCAATCAAAGTAAAACAGTTTTTCAATCGGTAACGCTACTGTTTTTTGTAAACATATTAAAGAACACCCTCGGGAACGATGTTAAAACGTTATTCCGAGGGCGTATTGTATTGGCGAGAGAGGTTCGAGTCCCTAATTAGAACACCGTTGATTTTACCTCTTCACTATTCGCTCTTACTTCTTACCTGAAA
>JAZUKF010000038.1:0-2409 GCA_045643165.1 Acutalibacteraceae bacterium
AAATAATGTTGCGGGAACAATTACTCTCTGCGAAGCCATGAAAGCGGCAGGATGTAAAAAAATCGTGTTCAGTTCTTCCGCAACTGTTTACGGTATGAATAATGTTTCTCCCCTTAATGAAACCATGGTTACAGGCGGTACAACAAACCCCTACGGCACCACTAAACATTTTATTGAAAGAATTTTGTCGGATCTTTGCGATTCCGATAAGGAATGGAGCGTAGTGCTTCTTCGTTATTTCAATCCCATCGGTGCACATAAAAGCGGAAAAATCGGAGAAAATCCTAACGGTATCCCCAATAATCTCATGCCGTATATTACACAGGTTGCCGTGGGTAAACTTGAATGTTTAAACATTTTCGGTGATGATTATGATACTCCCGACGGTACGGGTGTCAGAGATTATATCCATGTTGTTGACCTTGCTTTGGGACATATTAAAGCGTTGGAAAAGGCAAAAAGCACAAGCGGACTTAATATTTACAATCTCGGTACGGGTAAGGGTTACAGCGTTCTTGATACCGTAAAAGCATTTGAAAAGGCATCGGGTGTAAAAATAAATTATAAAATTGCTCCCAGACGTGACGGCGATATTGCCGTTTGCTATTCCGATCCGACAAAAGCATTGAAAGAACTGGGCTGGAAAGCGGAGAGGGATCTTGACGAAATGTGTGAAGATTCATGGCGTTGGCAGAGCAATAACCCCGACGGATATTGATATGGAAAATACAGAAAAAGATAATATAACAGAAAAAGCGGTTCTTATCTCCGTTGATATGGGACTGTTTGATGCGGATGTTTCCATAAAAGAACTGGGTGAACTTGCCGACACCGCAGGAGCGGAGGTCGTTGCCGAGGTGGTTCAGAAAAGAGAGCGTCCCGACACGCAGTTTTATATCGGTTGCGGCAGACTTGAAGAAGTGAAAACATTCTGTGAAGAAAATGAAGTTTCGTTACTGATTTTTGACGGAGAATTAACGCCCTCTCAACTCAGAAATATTGAGGATTTTACGGATATCCGTGTTATCGACAGAACAATGCTTATCCTTGATATTTTTGCTTTACATGCAAAGACGAATGAGGGTAAATTGCAGGTTGAACTTGCTCAACTGAAATATTCCCTTCCACGTCTCGGCGGAAAGGGTACTGAACTTTCACGTCTCGGCGGTGGAATAGGTACAAGAGGTCCCGGTGAATCTAAACTTGAAAGCGACCGCCGTCATATAAGAAGAAAAATTGCTTCCTTAACATCAGAACTTGAAAAGATTGAGGAAAGAAGAAATAATTTAAGAAAACGCCGTCATAAGGACGGAATACAGACCGTCGCCATTGTGGGTTATACCAATGCGGGAAAATCGACTTTGATGAATAAACTGACACAGGCGGGAGTGCTTTCGGAGGATAAACTTTTTGCAACTCTCGATCCCACCGCAAGGGGACTTGATTTGCCCGACGGAAGAAGAATAATGCTCGTTGATACGGTGGGACTTGTCCGCAGATTGCCTATTCATCTTGTCGAAGCCTTTAAATCCACGTTGGAGGAGGCGGCAAGTGCAACGCTTATTCTCAATGTCTGCGATGCTTCCGCAGAAGACTGCAATGAACATCTTGAAGTAACCGAACGTCTTTTGGAAAGTCTCGGCTGTAATGATATTCCCGTGATTTCCGTTATGAATAAATGCGATAAGGTCAGAAATATTTATGATATACCATCAATCGGTAAAGTGGTTATGATTTCCGCTTTGAACGGTGAAGGAATTGACGAACTTCTCAATATGATCGTTAAGGAACTGCCACCCACAAGACGTGCCGCAGAATTGCTCATTCCTTATAACAGGGGAGATGTGGCTGCTATGTTCAGACGGGACGGTGCGGTTGAAATTGAAGAATTCCGACCCGAGGGAGTTTATCTTAAACTGATAAGTGATATATTTTTATTGGAAAAATATCAGGAATTTATTATCGGATAGTGCCTTATCGGTTGACAAATTCATACTTTTTTGGTAGAATATGTCGTTGTAATGAATAAAAGAGGTCAGCACAGACCGGACGGAAAAATTCGGTCTGTACCGACCGTAGTAATTATTAAAAATTGTATATATGCCCTGTTAGTTCAACGGATAGAATAAGGTCCTCCTAAGACTTAGATATCGGTTCGATTCCGGTACGGGGTGCCAACAAAAAACGCACTTTTGTCTAACAAGACAAAGTGCGTTTTTTAATGAAATCGTCCATGCGGACTAATGAAAATAAAGACGCTTCGCTAATGAAGAAATGAAAACAGATAAGCACAGGTGCCGGGCGACTCCACTTCATTAACGAACGAATGTGAGTGCCTTCATCAATTTTTAAAAATCCTATTGTCTTATTGAATGAGAATATTTATAAATATCGAGTAGAATAATTCAA
>JAZUKF010000039.1:0-5132 GCA_045643165.1 Acutalibacteraceae bacterium
CCCGCAGTTATTGACAAATTCAATAAGGCTCCCCATGCCGCAAAACTGAAAGCAACAGGTGTTGTTCTCAGTTACATCTGCCCTCTTATGTACATGAACAATCCCCTTGCAAAGTCAATGGCTGTTATCACAAACTCCAACAAACTCAGAACCTACACCACTGCACGTTACTACACAAGTGATGAGATTCTTTCAATAATCACAAAGGAGGTAAAGTAATATGAAACAGTTCAAAGGTCGTCCGGTAGTTGCCGGAAAAATTACTGCTCCCGCACTTGTTTCCCACTGCGGATTCAACACACTTGCCTCTTTCCAGGGTGCACTTCAGTTCGGTGATCTTCCCTTTATCGGCAATAAGTACAAGCAGACAGAGTGTGATGACCAGAACAATAAGGACCTTTACCGTAAACCTATGCTCAACAAGGCTCTATGCCTTCCTCAAACGATCGGTTCCACAACAGGCGGTATGATCCTCTACTGTGCAAAGGCTTTGGGCAAATGTCCCTCGTGCCTGCTTTTCTCCGAGCATATTGACTCACTTGCGGCGGCAGGTGCTGTTCTCGGTGCAGTATGGTCAGATAATCCCATGCCCGTTGTTGACTGTCTCGGTCAGGAATTCCTTGATTACGTTAAGGACGGAATGATGATTACGATTGAAGAAGACGGTACTGTTACGGTAGAATAATTAAATCAAGAGCAAAAAAATAACAACCGAGTAACCTGAAAAGATTGCTCGGTTGCTTCTTTTTTTATATCATTATTCTGCTTTTTCTTTATCTTTAGGTAAAATTGCATTAACAATAATGCCGAGGATAAGAGCACATGCAACCTCCGTGAGAGTTACTTTACCGAATGTAAGAGTAAATCCACCGATACCGCAGATAAGAATTACCGCTACAACAAAAAGGTTTCTGTTATTATCAAGGTCAACCTTCTGAATCATCTTAAGACCGCTGACTGCGATAAATCCGTAAAGAGTGATACATACGCCACCCATTACGCAGTTGGGAATTGTTGAAAGGAATGTTACGAAAGGTCCGAAGAATGAAATAATCATTGCCATAATTGCCGTTGCAAAGATTGTAACGATAGATGCGTTACGGGTAATTGCTACGCAACCGACAGATTCACCGTATGTTGTGTTGGGACAACCGCCGAATAATGCACCGAACATTGATCCCACACCGTCACCGAGAAGTGTTCTGTGGAGTCCCGGTTCTTCAAGAAGATCTTTTTCAATAATTGAAGAAAGGTTCTTATGGTCTGCGATATGTTCTGCAAATACAACAAATGCAACCGGCACATAAGCTACTGCAATCGTCAACACATACTGACCGCTGATTTCTTTTGTACCTTTAAGTGCTTCAAGGAATGTAAATGAAGGTACCGCAAAAATTGTCATGTCTTTAAATACACTGAAATCAATTACTCTGAGAGCATCGTTGCCTGTTTTAATACCGATAACGGTAAAGATAACTGCTGCAACATATCCCGCAAGGATACCGATGATGAAGGGAATAAGTTTCATCATTTTCTTACCGTAAACAGAGCAAAGAATTACCGTAAAGAGCGTTACAATTCCGCAGATGATACAAACATAAGGACTTGCTGCCGATACTAAACTTACTTTTTCTACGATTGCATCGTTTTCAATAACCTTCTCCGTAACTTCAACCATATATTTACCGAGAGAAAGATCCGACACTGCATTTCCCGCAAGTGAAAGTCCGATGATGGAAACCGTAGGTCCTATAACAACCGCAGGCATAAGTTTGTTAACCCAGCCTACTCCTGCAAATTTAACTGCAACTGCAATTACAACATAAACAAGACCGGCAAAAACCGCACCGAGAATAAGTCCGATATAGCCCAGTTGCATAGAAACTCCGCCGGCGAAAGCCGAAAACATTGAGCCGATAAAAGCAAATGATGAACCGAGAAATACGGGGCTTGAAAATTTTGTAAAGAGCAAATAAATGATTGTTCCTACGCCTGCTCCGAACAATGCTGCCGATTGGCTCATTCCGTTTCCGATAATTGACGGAACTGCGATTGTTGCCGCAAGAATTGCAAGCAACTGTTGAAATGCGAACACAATAACTTGTCCGAATTTCGGTTTGTCTTTGATACCATAGATAAGTTTCATATATATCCTCCTATATTTTGGCTTTCGCCATTATTAACGTTTTAAAAGAGCAACTTCGGTTACACCGTCATACTCATCAACACGAACTTTAACACATTCGTCTTTTGAGGTAGGTATATTTTTCCCCACATAGTTTGCAAATATGGGAAGTTCCCTGTGTCCCCTGTCCACCATTACCGCAAGTTGAATAACTGACGGTCTGCCTGATTGCATAATCGCATCCATTGCCGCCCTTGCAGTTCTGCCGGTATATATTACATCATCAACAATGATGATCTTCTTTTCATTCACATCAACATCAAAGTCTGATGAATTCAAATTGGGAGAAGAATACTTTTTCCTGAGATCATCACGGTAAAAAGTAATATCAAGTTCGGAATACTCAACATTCATTTCGGAAAACTTTTCGATATTCTCTTTAATTATTCCGGCAATTGTGGCGCCTCTCCGTTTTATACCAACCAGAACGATGCTGTTACTGTCGGTATTTCTCTCAATAATTTCATGTGAGATACGAGTTAATGTCCTTAACATTGTTTGTTTATCAATAATTACTTTTTCATCCATAAAATCACCAAAAAAAGCCTTGTCAAAACGACAAGGCACAATTTAACATAAAACACAATATATGCTACACTATATTAAACGCCTTGTCGATATCTCGTATCGAATTAAAGGTTTTATATCTTCGCCATAATATCACAATTTAATATCTTTGTCAACATATTTTTTAAAAAAATATTATAGTTTTTTAATATATTGGAATTGTATTGACAATTTTTTTATGTTATAATTAGTTCCGATAATCATTGTCGATTAGGAGGTTTTAAAATGACTGACAGTAATGTCCTTTGGTACAATGCTCCCGCAAAGGTATGGACTTATGCACTTCCCATCGGAAACGGTCATATCGGAGCCATGGTTTACGGAGAAACACTTAACGAAAAAATTTCATTAAATCATGATGAAATATGGAGCGGTGTACCCGGCGGAAGCCGTTACAGAAACGATAAAGACAAAAATGAGGATAAAAGCAAATATTTTTTTAAAGCAAGAGAACTTGCTCTTAACGGTAAATATTATGAGGCGAAAGAAACTCTTGAAAATAACTTCTGCGGTAATTGGAGCCAGGCATATCTGCCGTTAGGCGATTTACATATAACAATGACCGACAAAAAACAATGCTCAAAAAAGGATTACAGAAGAAGTCTTGATTTGAGAAATGCCGTAAGTGATGTTGAATTTACGTATGACGGTATTTCCGTAAAAAGAGAATATTTTGTCAGTGCAGTTGATAATGCACTTATCATCAACATAAAAAACAATTCGGAAAACGGTATTGATTTTTCTCTTTCCTACACTTCCTGCCTGAAACATACAACGAAAGCGGAAAACAACGCTTTTTTCATAAGCGGAGAATGTCCCCATCATTTGAGAAAAGATATAGACAGCGATGATTATAACGAGGTTTACTATTACGATGAAAAAGAAAAAGGAATTTGCTATAAAGGTTTTGTAAAAGTGCTTGATAAAACGGCGAAAATAATCTATTCCGACAGTGAAATATCAGTTAAAAGTTCAAAGGACACAACTATTATTTTCTCCTCGGAAACAAATTTTGTGAGTTACGACGTTTTCCCCGGTGAAGATAATTCATATCTTGAAAGGCTTAACAGAACTCTCGAAAAATGCTCCGTTTCCGACTACGAAGAAATGAAGAAAAAACATATTGAAGATCATCAAAAATACTATAACAGAGTGGAATTAAATCTGGACGGAAAGGATATGTCATCATATCCTACGGACGAAAGACTTAAAAAGTTTCAAAGTGAAAAAGATGATAAAAATTTATATGTTCTCATTTTCAATTACGGTAGGTATCTGACTATCGCAGGCTCGAGAGAAAACACTCAAGCCACCACATTACAGGGTATATGGAATGATAAACCGCTTCCTCCGTGGAACAGCAA
Source organism: Acutalibacteraceae bacterium (assembly GCA_045643165.1). Lineage (GTDB taxonomy): Bacteria > Bacillota > Clostridia > Oscillospirales > Acutalibacteraceae > SIG575. The sequence goes on from JAZUKF010000039.1 coordinate 4,117, forward strand.
CTACACAATAAATATAAATACGGAAATGAATTACTGGCCTACGCTGATTTGCAATATGAAAGAGTTTTACTCTCCCCTTATCAGTCTGATATCGGATTTATCAAAAGCGGGTGTTCAAACGGCTAAGGATTATTACAAAGCACGTGGATTTGTTTCACATCACAACACCGATATATGGAGAATGACAACACCTGTTCCGGGAAATCCGTCATGGTCATTCTGGCCCATGAGTTCGGGGTGGTTTTGCCGTCATCTTTATGAATATTATGAATATACTCTTGACGAAAAATTCCTTAAAGAAACAGCATATCCCATTATGAAAAGTGCTGCGGAATTTTATCTTGATATCCTTACAGAGGACAAGGACGGATATTTGATTATCGCACCGTCAACATCGCCGGAAAATCAATTCTTTGACGGGGATGAAGAAACTGCCGTAAGTGAAACCACAACCATGTCGATGTCGATTATCAAAGAATTATTCGGTAACATTTTATCCGCATCTGAAAAATTAAACATAAATGACTGCTTTACGGAAGAAATAAAAAATGCTTTCGCTAAACTTTTACCATTCAAAATCGGTAAAGAAGGACAGCTTCTCGAATGGTACAAGGAGATGAAAGAAACGGAAGTAAAACACAGACACGTTTCGCATCTTTATGCACTATATCCCTCAAATCTTATCAACGATGAAAAAACACCGGAACTTACCGAAGCCTGTAAAAAGACGCTTCAAATGAGAAGCGATGAGGGTACAGGCTGGAGTTTAGGCTGGAAAATAAATTTCCGGGCAAGACTTAAAGACGGAAATCACGCATTGAAACTTCTTGATAATCAACTCACTTACAAGGATGAACTCGGTACAATTTATCGTGGAGGCGGAACATATCCGAACCTTTTTGATGCACATCCGCCTTTTCAGATTGACGGAAATTTCGGTGCCACAAGCGGTATAGCGGAAATGCTTCTTAAAAGCGAGCCGGGTAAAATTTATCTTGCTCCCGCAATCCCGGATT
>JAZUKF010000040.1:0-12982 GCA_045643165.1 Acutalibacteraceae bacterium
ACGTTTACCTTCATTGAGAAGCGTATACCATGCGGAATAAAGAGTTATATCATAGTTTTCCGTATCGGAATGGGCAGCCTTAAGAGCGATAGCAGCTGCAAGTTTAGATCTGTCTGCACTCTTGGGAACAAGACCGTCCATTGCTTTTTTCAAATTGGCGGCAGCTGCATCAAGTACGGACTGGGAAGAAATCTTATAAGTTTTCTTCGCTTCCGCCTGTGCGGTAGCCAAAGGTGTTCTCAATGATGAGAAGTTGATATAGTTTGTTTTTACCAATGAGTTAGCTTCCTGGATCAGGGAGTTGATTTCGGTATAATCCGCATCATACTCAACGAGAGCGGCAATAGCTTCCATAATAGCAGTTGCAAATCCGTCAACTATATCCTGCTTTGTCATAGGCATATCATATACGACTGCGGCAACCGCATCATCAACGATTTTGTAGTTTGAATAATATTTGGGTGTAAGTTTTTTAACCTCTTCAAGAGCCGCTGTTACCTTACCGTACTCAGCAGTAAAGGGTGCTACGTTTTCTATTGCCGTACGAAGATTTTTAGCCATGATATCAACTGTGCCCTGATAGAGTACATTGTATCCGTTTGTTACACAAGCCATCGCATCCTGAATAAGGTCGATTGATGCCAAAGGATAACAATCACTTGCTTCAAGAATAGCATCTGCCTGCTCCATCCATGCATTAACTGCGGAATAATCGGCAGTTTTAAGAACAAGGTTAGAATACATTGTTTCAAGAGCGGATGTTGATGAATCTATTTCTTCCTGAGTTGCATTGGGCTTTTCAAGAGTTGCATAAGCATTGGAAAGTGCTGTGCTGAAGTTTGCCCAACCTGATTTATAATACCAATCCTGAGGATTTTTACCCTTATTTGTATTTGCAACATAAGGACTTGTGGGATCGCTGTTAAGAACCTTTTGAATTTCTTTACGAAGTTCGGACTTATCAACGATATGGAAAGTCATGGGCATGGGAATGTATGTATTGTTATACAAGTCATAGTTCCATGACGAATCGTTTGTGCAATCAAAATGGTTAACAATAGTGAAGGAAGAACCGTCCTCAATATTTCCAACGGAACCGTTAAATCCGATAGTTTTGATAGCACTTCTTCTGTTATAATTTTCACCTATCTCCGTTGTATAACCCAGTTTGTTTGCGGCACTGAGTGAATTTTCATACGCAGCAGGTTCCGAATTCATTAAAGAACCGTATGTGTAACTGTTCTGATAACGAATCTGACTGTTTGTATTATCCGTTGAAGTTCCTCCGCTGATAAGACTCATTCTCAAATTCAAATCGGAAAGTGAACTTACTGTACTTTTATCAATATAAACATTTGCAACGGATGTATTTGCGGCAAAAAGGTTGAAGTCTACATTTTCCGTCCAACCTTTGAATATACCGGTGATTTCATCCCATAATCCTGCATTTGTTTTATCTTCCTGTACATTATAAATTGATGTTGTATAACCTTCGTTTGTATTAACGGTAAACACATCTGTTGCCGGGTTATACTCACCGTATGTACCGTTTATATCGGCTTTTTCATAATAAACACTCTTACCGAGTATTCTTGAACTTACCGCAACTGTTGCATAGTATGTACGAACCGTTCTCCATGTATTAACAGACTGTGTGGTTTTTACATAAGAACCGCCCACAGAAATATTATCTACATAAGAATAACATTTTGCGGTATATGCTTTTCCGTCTGTCCATGTGTAACTGAGATCAAATTCAAGAACACTGCCGGGCTCCGCCTGTCCGCCCTGGACGGTCCAGTGGTATTTTGTATCCGTTTCCTGTTCCGGTTCGGAGATGATAACAGTTTCGTTTGTACACGTAAGTGAACGAATCTTAATGCCGGGAGATCTGAGAACAACGTCAATTCTTGTTGCTGCCGGAAGTTCTCCCCCATAAACCATTTCAAGGTTATCACCGCTGAGATAAGGAACACCGGAAGGCGTTGCTTTAACGATAGTTGTACCGAGTGCGGTTGAATTTACCGCTGCGGCTACTCTCGTAACCTCTGTTGCGGAAATTTCAACAACAGGTGTATCCATAAGTTTGAGAACAACTTCATCAAGGATTCCTTCGGCATTTGCAGTCAAGCCGATACAACCCATTGAGAAAATCATTACTGCAACCATTACGGAACTTATAATTCTTTTCATATTTTTCATGTGGATGTACCTCCTCCATAATAATTCAATATAATTATATCATCCTCTTTGTGAAATTGCAACATTTTTCCTGATATTTTCAGAATTTTTAATACATTTTAACATTTCTTATTCATATTCCCAGTAAACATTTGCATCGGGATATGCACTACGGATATTTTCAATGACATCATCGGTAAGATTATCATCGTTAAGCCACAAAAATTGTATTTTCGGCATATTAAAAACTTCATTTACAGAAGAGATTTTTTTATTGTGCCCGATATTGAGAGAATACATTTCCGTCATGTTTTTCAATGGAGAAATATCCGAAACATCATTATATTCAAGTGCTAATTTTTTCAACTTTACAAGTTTTTCCAAAGGTTTTATATCTTTAATTCCCGTATTTGCCAAATTAAGACTTTCCGTTTCCGTAAGATTTTTAAGCGGTTCAAGAGATTTTATCTTACAAAACGATACATCAAGTTCTTTCAACTTCACAAGACCGGATAAGGCTGACAAATCGGTTACATTTGTGGTACCTAATTGCAGTATTTCCAAATCTTTAAAACCGGAAACAACACTTATATCCTCAACGGGAGTACTGTTAAGATAAAGACTTTTAAGATTTTTATTGTTCTTTACGGGAGAAAGATCCGTAAAATCATTTGATGTCAAAATAATTGTTTCGGCATTTTTTATTGTATTAAACGCATCAAGTTTTTTTATTGAATTTCCGCCTAAATCAATTTCTTTCAAATTTACCATTTTTGAAATATCGGAAATATTCTCAAGGTCGCAATGATTGATACGGATTTTTTCAAGATTGACCAAATCCTTAAACGAAGTCAGGGATTTAATAATCGAAACTCCGTCAAGTGTAAGACTTTTCAAAGAAGTTATTTTACCTATAACATCAATATTTCTGACGTTATTTTCCACAATACAGATATCTTCAAGTTCTGTCAATCCCGAAATAAAAGAAGCATCTTTCAATCCCACATTTTTCAACGTAAGACTCTTTAACTGCTTTGCATTTTTAATAGCGGTAAAATCTTTTATATTATCCGTATCGAAAACGTTGAGTACTTTCAGATATTTCATCTCTCCCACAGGAGAAATATCCTTAAGATTTGCGGGATTTCCTATTGTAAGTTCTTCAATATTTGTCCCTTTCAACGGCTCGATATTCATTACATTCGTTTGAGAAATTGATAACTTTTTCAAACTTTTAACCTTTGCTGCCACAGACAGATTATCAACCTTTGAGCCGTCAAGAATTAACTCTTCAAGAGAAGATAAATCTTCTATTCCGTGAAGACTGACAACGCCTGTTCCGGAAATATCAAGAGATTTTATATTTTTACATCTTTTCAATTTTGAAATGCTTTTAACATTTTCTCCGGAGATAACAACCTCCGTTTGATTTACATTTATTACATTTTCGCCGATGGTTACGGTATCTCCCCCGGAACATGAAGCAAACATCGTCAGCATCAGTACAACAATAAGTAATACAGCGGATATTTTTTTCATAGCCAACCTCCGAAATGTTTTTTATTTATTTTAACAAAATTACATCTCTTTGTCAATTTTATATTGAGGAAATTCATATTTTATGATACAATAAATCCGAGGATGTGATTTGTTTGAAAGTTACGGAAACAAAAGACTATATCAGCGTATCGGAAATTGAATGTATCAACATTCCCGTATCTCTTGATTGCGGACAGTCTTTCCGTTGGAAAGAGAAAGACGGTTTTTGGGAAGGTATCGCTTTCTCGAAAAAAATTTCCGTCAGACAGTTTGAAAATGAAATCAGATTTTACGGCACAAATGCAGATGATTTCAATAATATCTGGTGTGATTATTTCGACCTGAACCGTGACTATAAATCAATTACGGAAAAAATCAGTTCGGACGAATATATGAAAAAAGCCGTAGAAAGTTACTACGGAATACGTGTATTAAATCAAGAACCCTGGGAAACTCTCTGTTCGTTCATCATTTCTCAAAACAATAACATACCGAGAATAAAAGGTATAATCGACAGACTTTGTGAAAATTTCGGAGAACATATTTCCGACGGTGAATATTCTTTCCCCACTGCGGAAAAAATCGCCTCACTTTCCGTTGAAGATTTATCGGTATTACGTGCCGGATTCAGAAATAAATATATTCTCGATGCCGCAAAAAAAGTCGCTTCGGGAGAAGTTGATTTTGAAAAAATAAAAAATTCCCCCATAGAAACAGGACGTGAAGAGCTTCAAAAAATCACCGGTGTGGGACCGAAAGTTGCGGAATGTGTTTTACTTTACGGCTTTAACAAATCAGAGGCTTTCCCGGTAGATGTCTGGGTGAAAAGAATAATGGCTGAAATGTATCCCGACGGCTTACCGGAATGTTCAAAGGGTGTTGAAGGAATTGCACAACAATATCTGTTTCATTGGAGAAGAAATCTTTAATTATGACAAAAACACTTAAATATAAATAATTATAATAAGAAAAGATGGTTATAAAAGGTAAAATTACTTTTTACAACCATCTTTGTTTTATATTAAAATTTTTTATTCTCCGAGATATGCCTTCTTAACAGATTCATCGTTAATAAGATCCTTCGCATCTCCCGAAAGAGAAATATTACCCGTTTCAAGAACATAAGCACGGTTTGCGATTGAAAGAGCCTTTTTGGCATTCTGTTCAACAAGTAAAACCGTAGTTCCGCTGTCATTGATAACTTTGATAATATCAAAAACCTCGGAAACAAGAAGCGGTGAAAGTCCCATTGAAGGCTCATCCATGAGAATAATTCTCGGCTTACTCATCAATGCCCTTCCCATGGCAAGCATTTGCTGTTCGCCTCCGGAAAGTGTTCCCGCAACCTGATTTTTTCTTTCTTCAAGACGTGGAAAACGCTCATAAATCATTTTAAGCGTCTGAGAAATTTCATCTTTATTTCTTCTTGTATATGCACCGAGTTTAAGATTTTCCGCAACTGAAAGATGGTGAAAAATCCTTCTTCCCTCCGGAACATGTGCCATACCCATGGAAACGATTTTATGAGCCGGAACCTTTAATAAATCGTTTCCGTCAAAAATTATACTTCCCGCTTTAGCCTGAATAAGGCCGGAAATTGTATGAAGAATTGTGGTTTTACCGGCACCGTTTGCACCGATAAGAGCAATAATCTCGCCTTCGTTAACTTCAAAGGAAACATTTTTTATTGCTTTGATAACTCCGTAATTTACTTCAAGATTTTTTACTTCAAGCAATGCCATTTACGCTTCCTCCTTATTCACCGAGATATGCGGTAATTACCTGAGGATTATTCAAAACCTCAGATGTTTCACCCTGACAAAGAACCTGTCCGAAATTAAGCACGGTAAGACGTTCGCAAATGCCGGAAACAAGTTTCATATCATGCTCAATCAAAAGAATTGTCATATCAAATTTATCCCGTACAAATCTTATTGTATCCATAAGTTCTGCCGTTTCGTTGGGATTCATTCCTGCGGCAGGCTCATCAAGGAGCAGGATTTTCGGATCCGTCGCAAGAGCACGTGCAATTTCAAGTTTTCTCTGCTTGCCGTAAGGAAGGTTTGATGAAAGGAAGGAAGCCTCCTTTTCCAAATCAAAAACCTCAAGCAATTCCATTGCTTTCTTTTCAATTTGTGCTTCCTTTTTAAAGTAGGAAGGCAATCTGAATATCCCCGAGAAAACATTATATTTATATTGTTCATGAAGTCCGACCTTAACATTATCAAGAACAGACATATCCTTAAACAAACGGATATTCTGGAAAGTTCTTGCAACTCCCATTTTATTTATATCTGTTGTTTTTTTGCCGGAAATACGTTGACCGTCAAGACGGATTTCCCCCTCCGTAGGTTTATAAAAACCCGTAAGAAGGTTAAACACCGTAGTTTTTCCCGCACCGTTAGGACCGATAAGGCCGTAAAGTTCTCCCTTCTCAACGGAGATATTAAAATTATCAACGGCCTTTAATCCGCCGAATTTTATACCGAGATTTTCAGCTTCAAGAATAGCCATAATTACTGTACCTCCTTAGCATGATTATCTTTTTTTCTTTCGATAATCTTCTTAACGGAATACTTTTCACGCAAGAATGATGCTTTTTCACCGGAAGTAATAATCATCATAGCGATAAGAACAACTGCGTAAATAAGCATACGGTAATCGTTGAGTTCACGGAGAACCTCCGGAAGAACAGTCAATATACATGCTGCGATAATGGAACCTTTTATATTACCTATCTGACCGAGAACAACAAATACAAGGATCATGATTGACATATTGTATCCGAAATTCTTTGATGTGGCGGCAAGAACATAAAGGTTGTGTGAATAAAGAACACCTGCAATTCCCGCAAAAAATGCAGATAATGTGAATGCGATAAGTTTATATTTTGTTACATTTATTCCTGTTGATTCAGCCGCAATTCTGTTATCACGTATTGCCATTACCATTCTGCCGGCACGTGAATTTACAAAGTTCTGAATAACAAAAAGAGTTATAAGCAACAAAATAATTCCCACAATAAAGTTTGAATCATTCGGTGTACCGGATATACCCAAAGGTCCGTTGATCAGCAATGTTCCGTCAGCATCCATATTAAGAGAAGATTCGCTGATAAACGACATATGAACGCCCTTGCTGTCATATCCGAGGAAAACAGTTCCCAAAATATTCTTGATAATTTCACCGAATGCAAGAGTAACGATTGCAAGATAGTCGCCTTTAAGACGAAGAACGGGGATTCCGATAACAACCCCGATAACAGCGGCAAAAATTCCGCCGATCAAAATCGCAATGGGAAATCTCAGCCATGCGGAGGGAATAGCCTCCTTCATACAAACGGAGAAAATAGAGCTGGCATAAGCACCGACACACATAAATCCCGCATGTCCCAAAGAAAGTTCACCCAAAATACCCACAGTTAAATTAAGAGAAACGGCGAGTATGGAATAGGTACAAAGCGGAACGAGCAAACCGCTGAAAAGACTTGAAATTCCCACTGTACCCTGCAACAATTCAACAACGGCAAAAGCAACGATTACCATTGCGTATGTTATCAAATCACTTTTTGTCCGCTTATTAAGCAAACGCTTTTTATCTTTCATCTTTTTTCCCTCCGTTATACTTTCTCTACATACTTTTTGCCGAGAATACCTGTAGGCTTAACGAGAAGGACCACTATAAGGACTCCGAAAACTATAGCATCAGCCATTTGAGAAGAAATATAAGAACGGCTGAGTATTTCAATAATACCGATAGCAAGTCCGCCTATAAGTGCGCCGGGTATCGAACCGATACCGCCCAATACTGCGGCTACGAATGCTTTAATACCGGGCATAGCACCTGTCTGTGAAGAAAGGCTGGGATATGTGGAACAGAGAAGCACACCGGCAACAGCGGCAAGCCCCGAACCGATCGCAAATGTAAGGGCAATAGTAGCATTTACGTTTACGCCCATAAGCTGTGCGGCACCTCTGTCCTCGGAAACGGCAAGCATACCCCGTCCGGGCTTTGTTTTATTTACAAATAATGTTAAAGCAATCATAATTATCAAAGAAACCGAAATGGTAACAATGGTTTCGTCGGATATTACAACTCTGCCGTCTGCAAAAGAAAGAGGTTTAAAATCAATAATTGATTTAAAATTTTTAACCTGTGTTCCGAAAATCAGCAAAGCGAGATTTTGAAGAAAATAACTTACACCGATTGCGGTAATAAGCACCGCCAGAGGAGAAGCACCCCGAAGAGGTTTATAAGCAAATCTTTCAATCGTTATTCCCAATACGGTACAGGCAATAATTGCAATAAGCAAAGAAAGATACGGGTTCATTCCGGCATAAGTCATCAACGTAAAAACAATATATGAACCCACCATGATAACATCACCGTGAGCAAAATTGAGCATTTTTGCTATTCCGTAAACCATTGTATATCCCAGAGCAATAACCGAGTAAATACTACCCAAACTTACTCCGTTTATCAAATTAGATATAAACTCCAACTTTTACACCTCATACATATAATAATATCAAATATTATATCACATACAAAAAAATATTACAAGAAAAATCAATAAATTTTTATGTTTATACTATAAAAAAGACTGAATTGCCGACAGTTTCGACAATTCAGCCCGTTGATTTTTAATTTAATACCGTTATAATTTCATTATTATTCCATTGCGGAATATTCACCGTTAACAATTTTAACTGCCTTAGGCTGTTTATTAACTTCACCTGTTGCAGACCATGTCATTCCGGCACCTGTAACACCGTCAATGGTAAGCTGAGGAATAACCGCTTTAAGAGCATCGCCCATCTCGGACACTGACATATCAAGTTTTACACCTGCTTTTTCAACAGCTGCTTTGATAATATAAATTCCGTCATAAGCGTCTGCGGCAAACTGATTGAGAGTTGATGCTTCAAATCCGGCAGCTTTAAAAGCGGAAACAAATTTCTTTGTAGCATCGTCAGATGCGTTCTTTGCGAAAGGAGTAAGAAGCATAACGACTTCTGCAAGGTTCTTATCAAATCCTTCGATATCAAGAATTCCGTCAAGACCGTCGCAACCGAAGAAAGTTGTTTCAAAGCCCATTGACTTAGCCTGCTTCAAAATTGAAGAAGCAACGTCTGCATAAATGGGAAGGAAAACAAGTTCCGCTTTAGCATTCTTTGCCTTGGAAAGCTGAGAAGTGAAGTCTGTATTACTGTCGTTTGTGAAAGCTTCTGCGGCAACAATATCAAGTCCCTTTGCGGCGGCTTCCTTCTTAAATGTTGTGTAGATACCTGTTGAATAAGCATCGGAGCTGTTGTAAATTACAGCAACCTTTTTAGCGATGTTGTTGCTTGAAATATAGTCTGCGGAAGCAGTTCCCTGGTTAGGATCCGTGAAGCAAACCTGGAAGCAGTTATCGTTTACCACTACTTCTTTCGCAGAAGCGGAAGGAGTAAGTTCAAACATATTGTCGATCTTTGTTTTTTCGATTACGGAAAGACAAGGTGTTGTTGTAACTGTTCCCAAAAGGATTTTCATACCCCAGTCTTTAAGGGTGTTGTAAGCATTAACTGATTTTTCGGCGTCATGCTCATCATCTTCCATTCTGAATTCAATCTTAATACCGTTGATACCGCCGGCTGCATTGATTTCATCAACTGCAAGCTGAGCACCGTTCTTTACTGCACTGCCGTAAACTGCCGCACCGCCTGTAAGGGGTCCTATTCCGCCGATTTTCAATGTAGTTGCACCGTTTGTTTCCTTGCTTCCTCCGCAAGAGGCGAAACATGCAACAACCATAATCAAAACGAGAACTGCGGCAACTGCCTTTTTCATTGTGTTTTTCATAACTTTACCTCCTATTTCGGATTTATCATCCGTTTATTATTATGATGTATTATGATACAACTATTAACAAATTTTGTCAATAATTATTCATTATTTTTTTAGTAAACATTTACTGGTGCCTTATTTTTATTCTATGTTTCCGTGTAAGAACCATATAAGCATATCACTTTCTCCTCTGTTTGCGAAAGCATAATAGGGAATAAGTTTCAATTCAAACTGCTTTTCTTCCGATTTTGCTTTTCTGTATAAAGAATTAAAATTATCCGGCTTATATGCAGATAATGAAATACCGGGAAGTATAAATTCCGTGTCATGAAGATTTATTTTTTCATTTATAATTTTAACGCATTTAAGATTTTCACCGTTATCAACACCTTCTGCACAGTAAACAACGGGACCTCTCATTACGGCAACACGTCCCGCATTTTCATGCACACGGGGATTTGCTTCAACGAACACCACAGGCATATCAAAATCAATTATAATTTCATCCTCACATTCAACATCAACAAAAGCATAGCCGTTTTTCACCGAATAATTTTTACCGATACTGAATTTACCACACCATTCCGGTATTCTCAACGCAAGGGATTTTTTATCACCTTTATAATTTATTTTAACATAACCGTTTTTCGGATATTCCGTTGAAATATTTATTTCTGTTTTTTCTTTTGAAAAAGATGAATCTATATACTGATTGATGTACACCGTATCCTCCGCCAGACCGTAAATCAATTCTCCCACAAGAGGAATAAACCTCACGATATTAGGCGGACAGCAGGAACAACCGAACACTTCAACACGTTGAGTTATTGCCGTGTGAGATTTATTCTTCACGGAAACATCAACATTATTTAACGATAAATCAATTTCAAGAGGATTTTCATAGAAAAATCTCTTTCCGTCCATGGAAACGGAGGAAAGGAAACCGTTATATAATACTTTTTCTATTGCGTCGGCATATTTTGAAGCATTATCCGTTTCCAGCAATCTTTTTGAGAAAAATACCATGGCAATAGCGGCACATGTTTCGGCATAAGCGGTGCGGTTAGGTAAATCGTAATCAACCGTAAATGCCTCTCCGTTTGCACTTGAACCTACTCCGCCGGTGATATACATTCTTGACGAAACGATATTATCAAACAAACGTCTGCAAGTGTTAAGGAGAGTTTCATCATTTCTTTCCTTTGCCACATCAACCGCTCCGGAAAGAAGATACAACGCTCTGACCGCATGACCGTCAACGGTTTTTCTGTCTTTAACAGGAACGTCATCCTGATTATATTTTACATCGGTAAAAGAACAAAGTTCTTTATCCCCGTCCTCCGTACCGTGATTATCAATAAAAAATTCAGCAAGTTCAAAATATCTTTTTTCTCCGGTAGCCTTGTAAAGTTTATACAAAGCAAGTTCCAATTCCGGATGACCGGGTGTGGTAAAAGCAGTATCTCTGTCAATCTTAAATCTTTTTTCTATGTAATCCGCATATTTACACATGGCTTTCAGAAATCTGTCTTTTCCGGTGGCATCATAATATGCAACGGCGGCTTCCATAAGATGACCTGCACAATATAATTCATGGTCATTTCTGTTTTGAAAACGTTTATCCTGATCCATAACGAGAAAATGGCTGTTAAAATATCCGTTTCCATCGCTGTTTTCTATTATGCAATCAATGGTATCTTCAACTATTTTTTCAAGTTCTTCATCAGGCTCTTTTTTCAATAAATAGGCAACACCCTCGATCCACTTTGCCACATCTGAATCCCAGTAAACGTGAGGGGTATATTCCATACCGGGTTTCCATTCACATTTCAACGCTTCAAATCTGTAAGTATCTTTAAATCGGTTATAAACAGAATGTACAGTTACATTTTTCAGCATATCTTGTTTTATTTTCCAAAAACCTTTTTCAATTTTAACATCATCAAAATTACAAAGTTTCATTATAATACACCTCTCACTCTGTTTCTTCAATAAAGTCTTTTAACAGACTGTCCTGAATACGTCGTACCGTATCGGGACATTTCCCGATAAATTTTTCTCCGTCAAGTTCATCAACTCTCATGCACAATGATGCACCGGATGTTACAAGTATTTCATCCGCATCACGCAGTTCATCAAGTGTAAACGGTCTTTCCGAAACGGGAATACCAAATTCGTTACACTTTTTTATAAGGTGGGCTCTTCTTGTTCCCGCATAAATATATTCATTTGCAGGATGAGTGATAAGCCGATCGTCCTTCAAAATCGAAACATTTGAATGAACACATTCCGTAACAATTTCTCCTCTGTGCAAAATACATTCGTCTGCGCCTGCATTTTCCGCCTTTTCCGCTTCAAGAACGGCAGGGATAAGATTAAGAGTTTTCACATTGCAGTAAAGAAAACGTTTATCTTCACCCGTAATACATTTATAGGGCTTATAAATATCCCTCAAACTTTTAGGTACAAGCATAACCCACAAATTCGGTTTTGCATTTTCACCTTTCGGGAAAGCATGATTTCTTTCTGCGGCGGCTCTTGTGATTTGGAAATAGACACGTTGCTCATCACTGTCAACCTTTCTCACAAGTTCCGATAAAATATTTTCAAGTTCTTCACGTGTGAAATCCGGTTTTATTCCGAGAATTTCCGCACCCTCCATAGTTTGATTAACATGCTCTTTCAGAGAAAAAATATTATAATGTCTGCAATATGCCACATTATATACACCGTCTCCGAAATAACACGCTCTGTCAAGCATGGGCACACGGCTTTCATACAATTCATTTATTTCACCGTTATAATATCCGAGAGTTTTCAAACATATCACATCCGTATTTTGCATTTGATTTATTATATCAGCAACAACAATAATAATCAAGAGAAAAGATGAAACAAAAAACACCGCATCACGCATACTTACGTATTCGGGTGCGGTGTAATTTATTATTCGAAAAAATTATTCTGCTGTATAACTTGCTGCAAGAGATGATACTGTTCCGTCATCAAGAAGCTTTGTAATTTGCTCATTGATCTGGTCAAGCAATTCGGTATTACCCTTCTTAACGGCGATAGCATATTCCTCACCTTCAAATACGCCGTCATCTTTAACGATTTTAAGGCCTTCGTTATCACTTACATATTTTTGTGCAGTTGCAGAGTCGATAACAACAACATCACATTTACCGTTTACAAGTTCAAGGACAGCCTCTGTACCCTTTTTGAACGCTACATAGTCATCATTAACCTTATATCCGAGCTTCTGAACTGTTGTTTCACCGGTGTAACCCTGAACAACGGCGATCTTCTTACCTTTCATATCGGCGGCACTCTTAACATCGGAATCTTCCTTAACGATCATAACCTGTGTTGCTTCATAGTATGTTTTTGAGAAATCAACTTCCTTGGCACGGTCGGGAGTAACGGTCATACC
>JAZUKF010000041.1:0-2649 GCA_045643165.1 Acutalibacteraceae bacterium
TATTATGTACATAATAGCATAAATTTCATAATATTTCAACTATTTTTTAGAAATTTTTGAATATTATTTTTTGAAAAATATAAATCTTTTTTAGAATTTTAATATAGAAAAATATGAATATTATTCTAAAATCCTGTATAAATATACAACTTTATAGCATATTGTCAAAAAAATCGTTTAAATCTGAAATATTTTAATTTTTTTTAAATAAATAATTGACTTTTATAAACGATAATGCTATAATGTTTAAGCCGCTTATCCCGGGCTTGTTTATTTAAACATGTTAAACGGTTCTCCGTGCCCGCTGACATCTTAAATGATAGTCGGGAAGAGGATAGCGAGTCTATATGAAAGCAGGTTGAATAACCAATGTATGCAATTATCGAAACCGGCGGAAAGCAGTACAAGGTAGAAGCAGGCGATACGCTCTACATCGAAAAGCTTGATGTCGAAGAAAACTCCACGGTTACCTTTGATAAGGTTATCGCAGTCGGCAAGGATGACGGTATTACCGTTGGTGCTCCCTATGTTGACGGTGCTTCTGTAACAGCAACTGCTGTTAAGAATGGCAAAGCCAAGAAAATTGTCGTTTTCACTTACAAATCAAAGAAAAACGAAAAAAGAAAAATGGGCCACAGACAGCCTTATACCAAGGTTGAAATTTCTGCAATCAATGCATAACCAAAATGTTATCGGTTAAATTTTTTGTTTCGGACGGTTCTGTTTACGGTTTTGAAATCAGAGGTCATGCAGGTCTTGATAATTCCGGTAAGGATATTCTCTGTGCTTCGGTTTCATCTGCCGCTTTCCTTACGGTTAACACTCTTACCGATATAATCGGTGAAAAAGTTGATTGTTCCCTTCTTAATGACGGGTACATGAAAGCGGTCGTTCATAATCTTCAGTTCAAATCTTCTTCTGATTTGCTCAAAGGTTTTGAATGCCATATTCGTTCCCTTGCAAATGATTATCCGAAAAATCTCAAAGTAATTTACGGAGGTGTAAATAATGCTTAAAATTAACATTCAGTTGTTCGCTCATAAAAAAGGTATGGGTTCCACCCGTAACGGTCGTGATTCCGAATCTAAAAGACTCGGCGTTAAACGTGCTGACGGTCAGTTCGTTCTTGCAGGTAATATCCTCGTAAGACAGCGTGGTACACACATCCATCCCGGCAATAACGTAGGTAAGGGCAAGGATGATACTTTGTTCGCTCTTATTGACGGTACTGTTAAATTTGAAAGAGTCGGCAAGGATCGTAAAAGAGTCAGCATTTATGCTGAACAGTAAACTCAATACTGATTATTTAAAAGGCTGTAACGAAGAAATCGTTACAGCCTTTTTTATTTGTATCAGAAATTACAAATATCTATTCATCTGTCATCTATACGTCTACTACCTGATATACTGATAACATCTTACATAATCCACCTTGAATTCCACGGGCCAATTCTTTTTTGGTGTGTGAGTGATTTTTCCCGTTCCGTGACGGTCAGCATCTGCTATGCCGTCATTGCCGGCAACCTCCACCGAAAGCAACAGATATTCGGGGTTATCAGATACTCCGCCTGTATTCATTCTGCCTGTTTCATAGCCGTTGATATAAAAAATATATTCATCCTCATTCCACTCAACGCCGTATGTATTATACTCCTCATAAGGATTGTTTTTTATAAAATATTTACCTATGGAATCGCTCTTATGCTCCGCACCGTATCCGTCAAAATGAATTCCCGTTACAACAGCGTCCGCTCCCCACCAATGATCCTTATAATACATTGATTCAAATATATCCACCTCTGTTCCGTCATTTCCGAAGCCGTCAATGTTGTAAACGCCCTCGTTCATCATCCAAAAAGCAGACCACAGACCTGTGGCGGCAGGCAAAATACACCGTACCTCAAAGTATCCGTAGCATTGTTCAAATTTATCCCTGGTAGTCAAAATTGTCGAATAATACCCTGCCCCGTATTCATCAAAATTTATCTTATCGTGCCACTTTTCATAATAACGGTTTTCAAGCGGTTCGGAAAAATAGTCTGCGGAAATTATAAGATTTCCATTTTCAACTTTTGCCATATCCTCGTGCCAATAACCGCCTTTACGTTTTACAACCCACCATTCGGAACCCCATTTTGTGCTGTCGATACTGTTTCCGTCAAACTCGTCATTCCATGTCAAGGTAAATTTGCTCATATCTATCTGTTTATCGCTCACTTTCTGCGGAAGTCCGAAAAATGTATTCAATGACGGAGAAATAAGTGTAAGTGCGGATATCAGTATTGAAATAAGTATTTTCATTATATCCTCCCGGTTATTAAAAAACGGTTGTGAGTTTTATCCCACAACCGCTCTTTTGTTATTTATTATTTTGCAACAAGTACATCGTATTCAACGCCTGCAATGGTCATTGTTACGTGCTGACCTGCAATAGAGGATGCAATCTTGTAACCTGCATTTGCAGCATCATATGTTACACCCTTAACAAGCTCAACTGTTACGTCTTCGCCTACGGATGTAACTTCTGAAATTGTTGCTGCAGATTTACCTGCTGTAACTGTACATACAAGCTGACCTTCAACATAGGACAGAGTACCTCTGGCTACTGTCATCTTGCTTATTACAAGTCCATCGCCAACGATATTACCG
>JAZUKF010000042.1:0-26135 GCA_045643165.1 Acutalibacteraceae bacterium
AAGCAACGGTCTGTCCATGATTTCACCCCCCATAATATTATATCATACTCACTTTATTAATTCAATGCTTTGCGAAGCAAAGCTACCGATTCTCTTCACTCTTCTCTCTTATCTCTTCTCTGGGAAAAGTCGCAGAAAAAAGGAGAGAAAAGTGAAGAGTGAAAAGAGAAGAGAGAAAAGTACCAAAAGAAAAAGCCGCTTACGCGACTTTTCCTTTTGGCTGGGATGGCTGGATTTGAACCAGCGGATAACGGAGTCAAAGTCCGGTGCCTTACCCCTTGGCTACACCCCAATATTCTTATATTAAAATACGCAAAGCATAAAGCTTTGCGTCTGTTATTCAGATGGGGTGGAAGATGGGACTCGAACCCACGGTCTCCAGTGCCACAAACTGGCGCTTTAACCAACTAAGCTACATCCACCATATCAAGTCGCAAAACTTTTTTCGTAAACGACTTGATAATTATAACAGAGTTTTTTATGACTGTCAATAGTTTCCGAATAACTTTTTTTGTTAAAACATAAAATTTATTATCAGTTAAAAAATATTTTAATAATATTTACAAAATTTGACACAGTAAGTTTAATATTTCGGATTATAATTAAGACTAATGAAAGGGGGATTATAATGCCGGAAAAAAGAGATTATTCCGAGATAACTTCTGAAATAAATGAATACGCAGGTCTTTGCAGGGAAAGATGTTTTATCGAACCTTCCTTATACCTTAAACATAAAGTCAACAGAGGGTTGAGAGATTTACAGGGCAGGGGTGTGCTTACGGGACTGACGGAAATTTCCGAAATCCATGCTAAAAAAATCGTAGACGGAGAGGAAATTCCATGCGACGGAGAACTGTATTACCGGGGTTACAATGTGAAAGACATTGTAAAAGGTTTTTCCGCCGATAAAAGATTCGGTTTTGAAGAAACGACATATCTTCTTTTATTCGGAGATTTACCTGACAGGAAAGAACTTGCGGATTTTACCGATGTTCTTTCAAGTTACCGAAGTTTGCCCAACTCCTTTGTGAGGGATATTATAATGAAAGCACCCAGCGAGGATATGATGAATTCCCTTGCAAGAAGTGTTTTGACGTTGTATTCATACGATAAAAATCCGGATGACACAAGCGTGCCGAATGTTCTCAGACAATGTCTGCAACTTATTTCCATGTTTCCGCTTTTGTCTGTTTACGGTTATCAGGCATACAATTATTATATAAAGGACAATCCGAGTTTCTTTATTCATGAACCGAGAAAGGATTTGTCAACGGCGGAAAATATACTTCACATGTTGCGAAATGACAGCAAATATTCCGTTCTTGAAGCCGAAATTCTCGACCTTGCTCTGGTTTTACATTCCGAGCATGGAGGCGGTAATAACTCAACCTTTACAACCCACGTTGTTTCTTCATCGGGAACGGATACATATTCCGCAATAGCGGCGGCTCTCGGCTCTCTGAAAGGACCGAAGCACGGCGGTGCTAACATAAAAGTATGCCGTATGTTTGATAATATAAAGGAAAACGTGGGAGATTGGAATGACGAGGATGAAATAGAGAATTACATTGAAAAACTCGTCAACCGTGAAGCATTTGATAAATCCGGACTTGTTTACGGAATAGGTCATGCGATTTATTCCGTTTCGGATCCTCGTGCTGAAATCCTGAAAGGTTATGTAAAACAGTTATCCGTTGAAAAAAACCGTGAAAAAGAATTTGCTTTATATTCTGCGGTGGAAAGAATTGCTCCGAAAGTGATTTCAAAAAACAGAAAAATGTATAAGGGCGTAAGTGCAAATATAGATTTTTACAGCGGATTTGTTTATGATATGCTGAACCTGCCCACCGAGTTATATACCCCGATTTTTGCTATTGCGAGAATTTCCGGTTGGAGTGCTCACCGTGTGGAGGAGTTGATAAACGGCGGTAAAATTATCAGACCGAAATATATGGAAGTTCAGCCCAGAAGAGAGTATAAAAACTTAAAAGACAGATAAAATTTTCGACAGTTACAACATTTTGGTAAATCAAAATTGTTTGTAGCTGTCTTTTTTTGCTTTTTTTAAGAAAAATATTTGATTTTTTTAAAGATAATATAGCATTTACTATTGACAAAAATTAAAGACTTATGATAAAATATGTCCTGTGGGGTGCGTGAAGCAAGTGCAAATTCATAGAAGTGGAGGATTTCCACGTTTTCCACAGAGTTTTCCACACTTGTGATGCGGTAATCAATTTTGAGTAAAGGAGGGGGACAATACGGAAAGATTTCACGGAACATATTATCATACGATTGATGTGAAAAAGAGAATGTTTGTCCCCGCCTCGTTCAGGGAACGTCTGTCCGATAAGTTTTATATTGTAAAGGGAGCGGGAGATTATTTGCTCCTGTACACTTCCGAGGAGATAAAAAGGATAGAAGATCAGTTTTTCGCACTTCCTCCCGATGAGGAAAGCAGAAAAAGAGAAAGAATGTTCTTCGCAAGTATTGACGAGGTTTCCCTTGATAAACAGGGACGACTGATAATTAAGGAAGATTTTTGCAAATATGCATCTCTTTCAAAGGATGTTGTTGTTCTCGGTGCCGGTAATAAAATAGAAATATGGGATTCGGAAAAATGGTATGCGAACTTCAATGATTCCGACGAGAAGAAGAATTATGACGACATTAAACTTTAACGGTTATGGATATAAAGAATTTCAATCATATTCCCGTTTTGTTTGAGGAAACGGTGGAGTCGCTTTGCATAAAGGCGGAAGGAATTTATGTTGATTGTACCGCAGGAGGCGGAGGACATTCCAAAGCCATTGCGGACAGGCTTACAACAGGCAGGCTGATTGCCATTGACAGGGATCCGGATGCAATAGCGGTTTTAACGAAAAAGTTTGAGTTATATAAGAATGTAACGGTGGTTCATTCAAATTACAGCGAAATAAAAAACGTGTTAAAGGAACTGAATATAGATAAGGTTGACGGTATTCTTGCGGATTTGGGAGTAAGCTCTTATCAGCTGGATGAAGCGGAAAGAGGATTTTCATTCCATAATGATGCACCTCTTGATATGAGAATGAGCAAAGAGGGAGTAAGTGCCGCAGACCTTGTGAATGAAATGTCCCAAAAAGATTTGGCACGTATAATCTCCCTTTACGGTGAGGATAAATTTTCATATCAGATTGCAAAAAAGATATGTGATTACAGAACGGAAAAAAGAATAGAAACGACTATGGAACTTGCGGAGATAATAAAGGAAGCGTATCCGCCTTCGGTAAGAAGGAAAAGCGGTCATCCCGCACGGAAAACTTTCCAGGCTCTGCGTATTGAGGTAAACGGGGAAATAGAAAAACTGGGGACAAGCATAAACGATATGTTTGATTGTCTTAAAAGCGGAGGAGTTCTTTCGGTTATTTCGTTTCATTCCGGCGAGGATACCGTCATAAAGAAAAAATTTAATTCATTTTGTGAGGGTTGTACATGTCCGCCGGAATTTCCCGTTTGCGTGTGCGGAAAAAAGCCTGCGGGGAAACTTAATTTTAAGTTTAAGGAACCTACTTTGGAGGAACTTGAAGCAAATCCCCGCTCAAGAAGTGCCAAACTTCGTTCAATTATAAAGATTTAAAGCAATATTTCAGATCGTGCGGTGTAATAAGGAGAGAAAGAAATGGAAAACAACAATTACGCTTTTGATTTGTTCAGCGGATATGAAACATCCGGAAATGCAGCAAAATCTGCACCGAAAAAGAAAGAAGAATCAAAAAACAGACTTGTGCTTGTTGAAGAAACAAGGGTAACGCAAAGGGAAAGACTTCGTCAGGAAGAAAGAAGAAGTTTTATAAATTCCGTGCAAACTCTTGTTGTAGCGGCTGTTATGATGCTTTTGATAGGTTCTCTTATTTATCAACGTGTTACAATCAATGTTCTTGACCATCAGATTTCCGAAAAGGCCGAAATGCTTGAAGAAGCGGAAAGTCAGAACGTCATTCTGAATATCAAAAGAGATTCCATGGTTTCAACGGATTCAATAAGAAAAACTGCCGAGAAACTGGGTATGATTCAAAGAGACAGATATCAGATTACATATTTTGATTTAAGCGGAGAGGATTACGGCGTAGTAAATCCCCATTGAGAAACTGTCATATAGGACAAAGGCGAAGAATAATAATTTACAGATAAAGAACGAGAGTCCGGTGTAATTGACGGCTCTCGTTAATTTGCATTGAAAGGAGCGTATAAAATGTCAAAATCTTCAGAACAAAATGCTACAAAAAGGGCATTGGTGGTTCTTCTGCTGTTGATAGTTTTAGGATTCGGCTCCTGCATTGTGTATCTTGGCTATCTTCAAGTCGCCCACGGGGAGGAATACCGTGCCAAGGCGGAGAATAATCAACTTTACGACTCTGAAATTTCCGCAGAACGTGGAATAATTTACGACCGTAACGGTAAAGAACTTGCCAAAAGTGCCTCGGCGTGGAAGGTTGTAATTTATCCGAATAAAATAGATGATGATATATTGAGGGAAAATATCGTTAAACGTCTTGCCTCTTTGCTTGATATGGAGGAAGAAACGGTAATGGATAAGGCGAAACTTTCCGAATACGGAAATATCGTTGTAAAATACAGAATTGAAAAGGATTTAAGGGATAAAGTTCTCGGTTTTATGGACGAGGAATATAAATATTCCGAAGATAAAAAAGTTAAATACAGAAAATTTATCGGAATTGAAAGTGATGTAAAAAGATATTATCCCTATAATTCTTTTGCATCAACAATAATCGGCTTCACCGATGACGATGCAAACGGTGTGGGGGGACTTGAACTTCAATATAATTCTACCCTTACAGGCACTCCCGGAAGAAAGATAACTGCCGTAAACGGAAGCGGAAGCAATGACTCCATGCCTACGGAATACGAATCCGTGTACGATGCTGTTCAGGGAACGAGCCTTGTTACAACCCTTGATGAAACGATACAAAGATATCTTGAAGAAGGTTTATCCCGGGCGGTAATCGACACAAAGGCGAAAAATGCTTACGGTGTAATAATGGACGTTAATACCGGTGCTATTTTGGGAATGTCAAGTATGCCGGATTATGATTTAAATCAGCCGTACACAATAAGCGACCTTGTGAAGAAAAAGCAAATTGACGAGATAAAGGATAAAAATGAAAAATCCGAAGCCATGATGAATGCCCGGTATTCTCAATGGAGAAACAGGACAATAGCGGATTCATACGAACCGGGTTCCGTATTTAAAATCATAACCGCTGCGGCGGCTCTTGAAGAAAATACATGGGATATGTCAAAAACATATACATGTGTGGGCAATATTAAAGTAGACGATAAAACAATAAAATGTTCCCATGTTTACGGACACGGCACTCAGACTTTTGCACAGGCTTTTGCAAATTCATGCAACCCGTTTTTCATTAAATTAGGGCTTGATATGGGTGTGGATAAATTTTTCAAATATTTTGAAGCATTCGGATTTACGGAAAAAACAGGGGTGGATTTACCTGCAGAGTCTTCTCCCGTTGCGGATATCACATACCATTCAAAGGATTCAATGAAAAAGACGAGAGTTCAACTTGCTTCTTCCGCATTCGGTCAGACGTTCCAGGCATCACCCATACAGATAATAACTGCCGTTTCAGCCATTGCAAACGGCGGAAATCTGATGAAACCATACATTGTGGAAAAGACATTGGATGAAAATAAAAATGTTATCTCCGAAACAAAACCCACCGTTAAACGTCAGGTTGTTTCAAAGTCCACCGCAACTGCAATAACAAAAATGATGGAGGACGTTGTAACCTCCGGTACAGGTAAAAATGCTTATGTTGCCGGTTACCGTGTAGCGGGAAAAACAGGTACATCCGAGAAGTTGGGTACAGGTAAAGCGGGAGCGTATGTGGCATCGTTTGTTTGCTTTGCTCCTGCCGATAACCCCCAGGTTGCAATGCTTATTGCCGTGGATGAGCCTGTGGGTGAATACTACGGAAGCCAGGTTGCGGCACCTGTTGCATCGGAAATTATGCAAAAAACAATGGTATATCTTAATGTTGAACCGAATTATACAGATGAAGAAGCATCATTTATTGAATGTAATGCGGAAAATGTTGTTGGATATGAGGTTTCGACTGCAAAAGCGACTTTGACAAAGGCAGGCTTTAATGTTAAAGTCATCGGAAACGGTAAAAATGTTATTGAGCAGGTTCCCTCATCAAGTCAGACATTAAGTTCAAACGGAACGGTAATTCTCTATACCGAAAACAGCGGTAAAAAACTTATCACCACCGTACCCGATTTTACAAATATGACCGTTACCCAGGTCTATAAGGCGGCAAACAATGCAAATCTTAATGTTTCCGTTGTGGGTAATGCATTGGGAAGTAATTTCATTGCTTACAGACAAAGTGTACAAAGTAATGAAAAAACTTACTACGGTGATACGGTTACGGTATTCTTTAAATCAACGGTTGCCGAATCCGATTAACTTTTATTGGAGTGAAAAAAATGAAATTATCACAGTTGTTGTCAAGAATTGATGTGAAAAATTCCTACACAGATTGTGAAGTCAGCGGAATTACGGACAAATTTGACGATATAAAAAAGGGAAATATTTTTGTCTGTATCAAGGGTATGAGATTTGATGCTCATACATTGGCTGAAAAAGCGATAAGCGAAAAGGGTGCATCGGCGGTAATTGTTGAAAAAGAAACATCTGCTTCAAATCAGGTGATTGTGAATAATTCAAGAGAAGCATATACGCTTCTCTGTGCCGCATGGTTTGATTATCCTACCGAAAAGTTAAAAATGATAGGCATTACCGGAACAAACGGTAAAACAACCACCGCTTTTCTTATCAAAGGTATTCTTGATAAATGTTCCGTAAAAGCAGGATTATTGGGTACTGTGAAAAATCTTGTGGGAGATAAAGAGTATCCCGCAAAATTAACAACTCCGGACCCCTTTGAAATGCAGGAACTTTTTGCGGAAATGGTGAAAGAGAAATGTGTTTACTGCGTTATGGAGGTTTCCTCTCAGGCGTTGAGTCAGAAAAGAGTTGCGGGAATAGATTTTGAACTGGGACTTTTTACAAATCTTACCGAGGACCATCTCGATTATCACGGCACAATGGAAGAATACAAAAAAGCAAAGCATATTCTTTTTGAAAACTGCAAAACCGCAATTATCAATGACGATGACGATGCGGCTGAATTTATGAAAAGTAATATCGGCGGAGAGGTTATAACCTTTTCCGCAAAGCAGAACAATGCCGATTTTATTGCAAAAAATATTGTTCTGCGGGACAGCGGAGTTTCCTATGAATTTATCGGAAATGAAACGATAGGAAGAATAAAACTTGACATTCCCGGAGGATTTACGGTATATAATTCAATGGGTGCCGTAATTGCCTGCTTGAAATGCGGAATAGAACTTGACAAGGTCATTTCCGTTCTCGGAGAGGAATCAGGCGTAAGCGGAAGAATGGAAACGGTTAAAACGGATACGGATTATACCGTTATCATTGATTACGCACATACTCCGGACGGACTTGAAAATGTTTTGAAAACATTGAGAACCGTTTACAAAGGTCGTGTTATTACGGTGTTTGGATGCGGCGGAGACAGGGACAGCAAAAAACGTCCCATTATGGGTGAAATAGCCGGAGAACTTTCACATATTGCAATCGTTACCTCCGATAATCCCAGAAGCGAAAACCCAGATAAAATAATCGAAGATATTTTAGAGGGAATGAAGAAAGCAAAAGCGAAGGTCATCGTGCAGTCTGACAGAACAAAGGCTATCGAAAAAGCTCTTTCTCTTGCAAAGGCAGGGGATGTTGTACTCCTTGCGGGAAAAGGTCATGAAACTTATCAGATTTTGTCAACGGGAAAAATCCATTATGATGAACGTGAAGTGATTAAAAACATTCTTCGGGAGAAATGATTATGGAGAAATTATCAATTAAAGAAATTGCCGAAGCGGTAAACGGTAGCCTTGAAGGTAAAGACGGCGAAGTTTTTTCCGTAAGCACAGACACGAGAAAAATCGAAAAAAATTCTCTTTTTATTGCCGTAAAGGGTGAAAATTTTGATGCCCATGATTTTGCCGAAGATGCCGCAAAACAGGGTGCGGTTTGTGTTATGGCGGAAAGAAAAGTTGAATGTTCATGCAGTGTGATTTATGTTAAATCAACAAGAATTGCTCAACTTCTTTTAGCCGGATATTACCGTAGAAAATTCAATATTCCCGTTGTGGGAGTAACCGGAAGTGTGGGCAAAACCACAACCAAGGAAATGATAAGCACCGTTTTAAATCAAAAATACAATACATTGAAAACGGAAGGCAATTTTAATAATGATATCGGTTTGCCGAGAATGATTTTTCGTCTTGACGGAAGTTATTCCGCCGCCGTTCTTGAAATGGGGATGAGCCATTCCGGTGAAATAACCTATCTTACAAAAGCCGCTCAACCCACGGCGGGAGTTATCAGCAATATCGGAATTTCACATATAGAAAATTTAGGTTCACAGGAAAATATTCTGAAAGCAAAACTTGAAATTCTTAACGGAATGAAGGCTGATGCACCCCTTGTACTGAACGGGGACGATAAATTTTTGCAAACGGTAAAATCCGAAACGAGAAAAATTTATTTTTACGGAATTAACAATAAAAATTGCGATTTTTATGCAGATAATATTGTTGCAGACGGAGAATTTACACGTTTTGATATTGTGAGAAACAGAAAAAAATATCCGGTTAATTTGCATGCAATCGGAATTCATAATGTATATAACGCACTTGCCGCCTTTGCGGTGGGTGAAATATGCGGAGTTGAAGAAGAAAAAAGATGTTTTGCTTTGGAAAACTATGTTGCCTGCGGAATGCGTCAGAAAGTAGTCAGAGCTAACGGAATAGTTTTCATTGAGGATTGCTATAACGCAAGTCCCGATTCACAAAAAGCATCCCTTAATGCCCTTGTTTCTTTTAAGACGAAAAGACATATAGCCGTTCTGGGTGATATGCTCGAACTCGGAGATTACTCCGAAAAAGCCCACAGAGATGTGGGAGAATATGCGGCACAGAAGGGAATAGATTTGCTTTTGCTTTTCGGAAATCAGGCAAAATTTATGCTTGAAGGTGCGAAAAGCAAAGGATTTGAAAATGTCATTCATTTTGAAGATAAAAATATGTTGGGACAATATCTTCTGGAAAATTTAAAAGACGGTGATGCCGTTTCTTTTAAAGCAAGCAGAGGAATGAAATTTGAGGAAATAATTAAATATATTTATGAAGGAATGAAAATTGATGAAAAGTGAATTTGCCCTTATTCTTGCAGGAGTTATTTCGTTTTCCGTAACCGCTTTACTGGGATTTGTCGTTATCCCTTGGTTACATAAATTAAAATTCGGTCAGACCATTCTTGATATCGGACCGAATTGGCATAAAAACAAACAGGGTACTCCCACAATGGGCGGTATTATGTTTATTGCCGCAACGGTGGTTTCCGTAATCGTGGTGCTTATCACGGATAAAATCATGGGCGGAAATATCATTACGGGAAATGATATGCTTGCTTCGGCGGCTTTGAACACACGTTTCTGGGCGGGACTTCTTATGGCGATAGGTTTTGCTCTTGTGGGATTTGCGGATGACTATATCAAGGTTGCTAAAAAACGTAATCTCGGTCTTACCGTAAAACAAAAAACATTGGCACAGACTTTAATAATTTTAAGTTATCTCGGCAGTATGCGTCTTGCAGGTTCACCGGTTATGTTCATCCCCTTTGTGGGAAAAGTTTCAATGGGACTTTTTTATTGGATATTCGGAATTTGCGTAATTTACGGTGCGATAAATGCGGTAAACTTTACCGACGGCATTGACGGACTTTGTTCAAGCGTAACGCTTTCCACTGCGGTTTCCTTTATTGTGATCGCATTTCTTTATAAAAATATGGGCGTGGGACTTCTTGCCGCCGCATTGTTCGGAGGTTGTGCCGGATTTCTCGTATGGAATCATAATCCCGCAAAGGTGTTTATGGGAGATACAGGCTCCATGTTTTTAGGCGGTATGGTGATCGCACTTGCATATATGATTGAATGTCCGTTGATTTTAATTCCGGTGGGAATAATTTATGTTATAGAGGCAATGTCGGACGTAATTCAAATAAGTTATTTCAAATTGACACACGGAAAAAGAATTTTCAAAATGGCTCCCATTCATCATCATTTTGAAATGTCCGGTTGGAAGGAAAATAAAATCGTCATTGTGTTTACTCTTGTAAATGCAATCGGCGGAGCAGTGGGTATATTGCTGATGTATTTCGGTCAAAAATAATAAAAACAAAATTTATTTGGGAGGTGAACGTCTTGCTGAAATTTCTGTTCAGACACAGCACAAATGACGGCGTTTATAAGTATAAAGAAGACGGTCCGTTAGATAAAATTTTTCTCATTCTTGTAATGCTTTTGCTTGTAATCGGAACGATTATGATGTTTTCCGCAAGTTACGTTTCCTCGGAATATAAGAATAAAGGCGATGCTTTCTATTTTCTGAAAAGACAGTTGATATATGCTGCATTAGGCATTGTCGTAATGTTCTTTGTATCAAAAATAAACCTGAAGTTTTACAAGAAAATTTTTGTAGTAATTTATATTATTTCGTTTATACTTCTTGTGGTTGTTTTATTCTATCATTCAGATGTAAACGGTGCGGATGACGGTCAGTTCAAGCGTTGGATTCCCGTTTTCGGCATCACATTTCAGCCCTCGGATATTGCGAAAATCGGTTTGATAATATTCCTGGCGGGGTTGATAGACAATAACAGAAAAAATATTGAAAATAAATTTATTTATACTATTATCCTCTTGGGCTTTGCGGCGGTATTTGCCGTGCTTGTTGCTTTGGAAAACCATTTAAGCGGTGCGATTTTGATGACGGTAATCGGTGTTACCATGGTATATCTCGGCGGGGGAAAGCAATGGTTTTTCATTTTGATGATAGCTATTGCGGTGGTAGTCGGCGTTTATGCCATAACGAATATGGACTTTATGCCGGACTATATACAGGAGCGTTTGAGAGCATGGCTTGACAAGGATTATGATCCCACAGGGGCACGTTGGCAGACAAATCAATCGCTTTATGCCATAGGTTCCGGAGGATTTTTCGGATTGGGTTTGGGACGTTCAAGGCAGAAACATCTGTATTTACCCGAACCGCAAAACGATTTTATTTTTGCCATTGTATGTGAAGAATTAGGCTATTTCAGAGCCATTTTGATTATAGCACTTTTTGCCCTTCTTGTTTGGAGAGGCTTTGTTATCGGAATGAGAACAAAAGACCGTTTTTCTTCACTGGTCGTTATGGGAATTACGGTGCAAGTCGGTTTACAGACCGTACTGAATATCGGCGTTGTATCTGATTTCCTGCCGAATACGGGTATAAGCCTGCCGTTTTTCAGTTTCGGCGGAACGGCACTCATACTTTTGCTGGCTGAAATGGGAATAATACTTTCCGCATCACGTCAGGCGAATATGAAAGGATAGTATTTATGTTAAAGGGAAAGAGAATTATTATCACAACAGGCGGAACAGGGGGACATATAAATCCGGCACTTGCCGTGGCAGGTGAAATCAGAAAAAATTATCCCGATACCGAAATACTTTTTGTAGGTACATCCGACAGACTCGAAACAAAACTTGTACCTCAGGCGGGATTTAATCTTAAAACCATTGAGATGAGCGGATTTCAAAGAAGCCTGAGCCTGAACAATATTAAAAGAAATATTCTGACTGTGAAAAGGCTGATGACCGTTTCAGGAAAGGTGAATAAAATTCTTGATGAATTTAAACCGGATGTGGTTGTGGGCTTCGGCGGATATGTCAGCGGACCTGTTGTAAGATGTGCGGCAAAAAGGGGTATTCCCACCGCAATACATGAACAGAATGCTTTCCCCGGAGTTACAAATAAAGCGTTGGCGAAAATGGTTGACCGTGTTATGCTTACCTCCGGCGAAGCGGGAAAGTTTATGAAACCGAAAAATCCCGTAACGGTAACGGGACTTCCCGTAAGAGGTGAAATCATTGAAGCACAGAGAGATATAAGCCGTGCCGAAATGGGACTTGACGATAAGCCCCTTATTCTTTCAATGGGCGGAAGTTTAGGTGCAAGAACCATAAACGATGCCGTTACCGAACTTATTACGCAATTAAGTAAAGAGAATAAATATCATTTCCTCCATGCCACCGGAAAGTACGGAACGTGGGTTCCGGATAAACTGAAAAATAACGGTGTGGATTTAAACGATAAAAACATCGTGATAAAGGAATATATTGATGATATGGAACGTGCCATGACAGCCGCAGATATAATAATAGGCCGTTCCGGTGCAAGTACATTAAGCGAATTACAGGTTACGGGAAGTGCTTCGATTTTAATTCCCTCTCCCAATGTTGCGGAAAATCATCAGTATCACAATGCCATGGCTCTTGTGAATAACAATGCGGCAGTGATAATCGAAGAAAAGGATTTAACAGGCGAAAAACTTTCAAAGACCGTAAAAGAATTGCTTGAAGATAAAGACAGACTTGAAGAAATAAGAGCAAATGCAAAGAAAATGGCTATCTTTGATGCCACTCAAAGGATTTGCTCCGTAATTTCCGAAATAACAAAATAAATCACATATTTTCTCCCTCAGCATAGGATAAAGCATGGTACACTGATACGAACTCGCCCAAATCGGCGTGTTTTCGGCATACTTTTGCTTGTCGGATTAGTGTAAGAGAATGTTTTTCGGAGGGAGAAGTATGGAAAGAATAGTAATTGAGGGCGGCAGAAAACTTTGCGGTGAAACCGTGGTACAAGGCTCGAAGAACAGTGCTTTGCCCATTCTGGCGGCAACCGTATTATGCCGTGGCGAAACGGTTTTACATAATTGCCCGAAACTTACCGATATTGATGCCGCAATAAATATTCTCAGGCATCTCGGATGTAAAATAAAATATGAAAATGATGCATTGATTATTGACTCAAGTGTCATTGAAAGAAACGATATTCCCGAAAAGCTTATGCACGAAATGAGATCCTCCATTGTTTTTCTCGGTCCCTTGTTGGGACGAGTAGGAAGTGCATCACTGTACACTCCCGGTGGGTGTGAAATCGGACTCAGACCGATTGATTTGCATATTAAAGCCATTAGGGAATTCGGCATTTCCGTAAAAGAAAAAGCGGGGAAAATTGATTGCTGTTGTCAGCGTAAGATTACAGGTGCAAAAATAACGCTGTCATTTCCGTCTGTTGGTGCTACGGAAAATGCCGTTCTTACCGCAGTCTGTTCAAACGGTAAAACAGAAATCATCAATGCGGCAAGGGAGCCTGAAATAGTTGATTTGGCAAATTTTTTAAATTCCTGCGGAGGAAAAATTCACGGTGCCGGTGAAGGAACGATAACCGTTGAGGGGACGGAAAAACTTCACGGATGTGAATATACCGTTGTTTCCGACAGAATAGTTTGTGCAACTTATATGGCGGCGGCAGGTGTAACCGGCGGCAGAATAAAACTGAAAAACGCTCCCGTTGATCATATTACGCCTGTTATTCCGCTTTTTAATCAAAGCGGTTGTATTTTGAATTTTAATGAAAACAATATTGAAATAGCATCTCCTTCTTCCCTTAATTCATTCGGAACGGTGAGAACTTTGCCTTATCCCGGTTTTCCTACGGATTTTCAAGCCCCTGCCATGGCGATGTCAACCGTGGCAAAGGGAACAAGCGTCTTTATTGAAACGATTTTTGAAAGCCGATACAAGCATGTGCATGATTTAGTAAAAATGGGTGCTGATATCAAGGTTGAAAATTCCGTTGCAATAGTTGAAGGAGTGGAAAAATTATACGGAGCAAAGGTGTCCTCCACCGATTTACGGGGAGGCTCGGCATTGGTTATTGCGGGACTTTGTGCCGTATCGGAAACTGAAATTTTTGAATTAAAACATATTGACAGAGGGTACGAAAATATTGTTCTGCATCTTAAAGAGTTGGGTGCGGATATAAAAAGGGATGAATTGATTGAAAAAAGAAGATAAAAAACTCGGCGATACACGTAAACTTTCAAATGTTTACGATATGAAAAGCCGAAAAAGAATAGAAAATTCAACATCCGGCAAGCAACGTGTTTTTTCCGACGGTGAAAAAAATAAGACCTCCTCAGATGCGAAGCGACGTGCGTATAATGTACGAAAAAAGAAAATAATGCGTTTTGTCAGAGGAGGATTTCTGGTACTGGTTGCGGCAGGGATAGTTTTTTCCCTACTGTTATTTGTTTCAAGCATGTTTTTTAAAGTGGAAAAAATAAATGTTGTTTATACAAATTCCGAAGAGGATAAAAAGTTTTCTCCCCATTATTCAACAAAAGAAATAATAAATGTTTCCGAAATAGATAAGGATGATAATCTTCTGTTTTTGTCTTTATCTTCCGCCGGAAAGAAAATAATAAACAGTTTGTCTTACATATATGACGTTGATGTGGAAAAGGATTATCCTCATACCGTAAAAATAATTATTTCTCAGTCAAAGGAAGTATTTTCCGTAAAGACAGATAATTCATATTATATCCTCAATGAATTTGCGGAGGTATTAGGCACTTGCAGTAAAAAAGAAGCCGAAAAATATACGCTTTTGACGGGGATGAAAATTGCAGAAATTAAAATCGGCGATGTTATTCCCCTTACAAAGAACAGCGAAAAAATAATTTCTTTTCTTAAAGAATTCGGTGAATGTAATATTAAAAAAATGACAAAGATAGATTTGACGGATGTTGATAATATCATCATGAATTACGATAAACGTATTACGGTGGATTACGGTGTCGTTGAAGATAAAGAAAATGACGTTTCGGCAAAGAGAAAATTAGCACTTATGAAAAAAACACTCGAAAAAGAGGATTCCATGAATAAAACACAGAGGGGCTCTCTTAATATGACAATTCCCGATAAGGCTTATTTCCGTGCCGAAACGGACAGTAAATCAAAAAAATAATTATTTCCAATGTGTAAATAATTAACAAAGTACTTGTAATTTATGTTTTTGTGTGATAGAATATAAAAGAATATTTGCGGAAGTTTAATTGATATATATAAGGAGGATGTTAAAATGGCTTTTGAGATGGATAATGAATACGAAAGTGCAGTTCAGATTAAAGTAATAGGTGTCGGCGGAGGCGGCGGAAATGCCGTTAACCGTATGATAGATGCAGGTATTAAAGGTGCTGAATTTATCACCGTTAATACCGATAAACAAATTCTCGGTTTTTCAAAGGCAACCCATAAGGTTCAGATCGGTGAAAAGGTTACAAGAGGACAGGGTGCAGGCGGTCTTCCCGAAGTTGGTGAAAAAGCCGCTGAGGAAAGCCGTGAAATCATCACCGACCTTCTTCAGGGTACCGATATGGTGTTTATCACCGGCGGTATGGGTGGCGGAACAGGAACAGGTGCCGCTCCCGTTATTGCTAAAATCGCAAAGGAAATGGGTATTCTTACAATCGGCGTTGTTACAAAACCCTTTAAGTTTGAGGGCAGAAACCGTATGACACTTGCCGAGTCCGGAATTTCCCGTCTTGCCGAATATGTTGACAGCCTTATCGTAATTCCCAATGACAGACTTAAATATGTTTCCGAACAGAGAATTACTCTTAAAAATGCTTTTGAAAAAGCCGATGAAGTTCTTCTCCAGGGTGTTCGCAGTATCTCCGAACTTATTAAAATTCCCGGATTTATCAACCTTGACTTTGCCGACGTTACAAGCGTAATGAAGGATGCCGGTTATGCTCACATGGGCGTAGGACATGCTTCCGGAAAAGACAAGGCGGAGGAAGCGGCAAATATGGCTGTTACAAGTCCGCTTCTTGAAACTGCAATCAAGGGTGCGACCGGTGTTATTATGTCCATTAAATCCTCTGAGGATATTGACCTTGAGGATGTTGAAACCGCCGCAGAAATCATTACTCAGGCGGCCGATCCCGATGCGGTCATCACTTGGGGTGTTGCTTATGATGAAAACCTTGAGGATGAAATGATCGTTACCGTTATCGCAACAGGTTTTAATGAAACATCAAATGATCCGAGCAAAATCTTTGACGGTGTTAAAGGTATGGGCAAAAGTTCAGCCATGCCGGAAATGCCTAAATTTGAAGTTCCGAAGGCTGATGAAGTAAAGGAAGAAAAGAAAGACTCTCCGAAAACGGAAACAGTAATGCCTAACTTTGATCCTGCTCCTTCCGTTAATACGGAAAAGCCTGCCGAACCGAAAAAGGATAACCTTGAGGATGATGAATTTTATGTTATCCTTGACGATTTGATGAAAGATAATAAGTAAACAGAAATATTAAGGGGCTGTTTTGGATTTGACAGTCCCTTTTTACGTAACAGGTGAATTGATGATCGGAATTCTTGATGTAGGCGGAGGTATGAGATGTGTCTTTTCTGCCGGAGTGTATGATTATTTTCTTGATAACGGGATAAGTTTTGATTATTATCTCGGTGTTTCCGCAGGAAGTGCTAATCTAATTTCATACTATGCAGAACAGCGTGGCAGAAATCTGCCCTTTTATACCGAATATTGCAGACGGAAAGAAAGTATGAGTTTACGTAATTTTCTTTCCAAAGGCTCGTATCTTGACCTTGATTATATTTATTCCACTTTGTGTAATGAGGGCGGAGAATATCCCCTTGACTTTGATACGGTGGAAAAGAAAAATGCAAAATATACTGTGCTTACAACGGATGCCGTCAGCGGAAAATCGGTATTTTTTGAAAAGGATATTGTTAAAAAGAATAATCTTGATGTTATAAAATCATCATGCTGTCTGCCTGTTTTCTGCAAACCCTATAAAATGGGGGACGGTTTGTATTATGACGGCGGTGTGTCGGAGCCTGTTCCCTATGAAAAGGCATTTTCGGACGGATGCGATAAAATTGTTGTTGTACTGACTTTGCCGAAAGATTACCGTAAGCAACAGCAGAATTTTCTACCGGTCGTAAAATATGCTTTGAAAAAATATCCCCGGATTTATGAAGAAATATCAGACCTTCATGAAAGATATAATAAAAGGGTTGAAGAATTGATACAGCTTGAAAAGGCGGGAAAAGTTATTATTCTTGCTCCGGAGGATACTTTCGGTGTAAACACATTGACCAATGACCGTAGATTACTTGAAAGATTATACGAAACAGGTTATGAACAGGCCGGAAAATATTACGATATATTAAAATCAATTTTATAATGATATAAATACAAAACCAACGAGGTGTAAAATCATGGAAGATTTTGTAAAAGAGCAAATTAAATGCGGTATAAAAACATTACCTGCAAATTTAATCAAATCTTTTTTCATTCCCAAGAGTAATGAGGATAGTGAAAAATTCAGAGCAAAGGATTTTATTTGCGGAATATGTCATCCCGGTGCCGATACGGAACAGTTAAAAAATGCCAATATCGGCTGGGTTCGGTTTGATATTCCTTTCCCTTATGAGAAGGACGGAAGCATTTCAAACAGTTATATCAGATTTAAAGAAGAAGCAAAAATGTATGTTGATGCGGGAATTAAAGTTATGGCGGTTACACCGTATCACAGTTCATATACCGAGAACGGAATTGATATTCAGTCTGCCGAAGGCGAGAAGAAAATAAAAGAAATCGCATTGTTTATGCTTAACGATATGAGGGATATCGTCAGCGCATATCAGATCACAAATGAAATGGGAATTCCCAGATTTACCGTACCCCTTACCATTAAGCAGGCGGCACGTTTTATCGGTATCCAGCTTGAAGCCATGTATCCCGAGAGAGGGGACATAGTTATCGGCTATAATGCCGCAGGACCTCAGCCCGATTTGCAGTATCATATGAAACCTTATTTTAAATACTGTGATTATATCGGCTACGATTTATATATGGGATGTTTCTTTACATTACCGGGATTTTTGTTCATTTATGATGCGATTACACGTTATTTATGGGCATTAACACGTAAACCCATTCTTATTCAGGAGTTTGGTTACATAAGCGGCGGTGCACCGAAAACGAAGGAAGAAAAAGCCGCAATAATTAAATCCTACGGTTTTGACAGTGAAAAGGCAGCAAGGAAAAATATTGTTCAGTTCGTAAATAATTTACCTGATGAAATGAGAGAAAGAGTTGAACACGACTGTCAGAAGGATGAAAGCAAATATCTTGATTTTGTTTTAAAAGGGGACTTCAGAAATCATATATTCAAGGAACTTCCGAGAATAACAAAAATTCCCGGATATCCTCATACGCCCGAAGGACAGGCAAAATTCTTTACAAAAATAATTGATAAACTTTATAAGCAGAAATGTGTAGGCGGAATGTTTATTTATTGTTGGCATGACAGTAACAGTTGTTATGTATGCGGTCAAAAAGATTGCCCCACCGAAACACGTTGGGGACTTGTTGACGTTAACGGAAAAGAAAAACCGTCATATTATGCCGTAAAAGAAGCATTCGGAAAGATCAGAAATAACAAAAACAAATAAAAAAATCAGCCGTTTGAATATGTTTTTTCAGACGGCTGTTTTATATTTTATAAAAAAAGTCTGCACTAAATGCAACGGTCCTTAGAATAAACCGCTTATTTTTCCGTTCTCATCCACGTCGATTTTTTCTGCGGCAGGGCATTTCGGAAGTCCGGGCATAGTCATAATATCACCTGTGAGTACAACGACAAAGCCGGCACCTGCTGAAACTTTTACGTTTTTGACTGTTACGGTGAAATTTTCCGGAGCACCTAATTTTCCCGGATCATCGGAAAAACTGTACTGCGTTTTTGCTATACAAACAGGGCATTTACCGAAACCTAAATCCTCTAATTGTTTGATTTGTTTCATTGCATTGGGAAGAATATTTACACCGTTTCCGCCGTAAACCTTCTTAACAACGCTCTCGATTTTTTCGGAAATAGACATATCATCTTCGTATGAGAAAGTGAAATCGCCTTTTTCCTCCTCGCAAAGACGGACAACCTCTTTTGCCAATGCTTCACCGCCTTTACCGCCCTCTGCCCAAACGGTGGAAAGAACTGTGTTAACACCTAATTCTTTACATTTTGCGATTATGAAATCAATTTCCTTATCCGTGTCGGTGGGAAATCTGTTAACCGCAACAACGCAGGGGAGTTTGTAAACATTTTTAATGTTGGAAACGTGGCGGAGAAGGTTGGGAATACCCTTTTCCAAAGCGGAAATATCCTCTGTGGCAAGGCTCTTTTTGTCAAGACCGCCGTGCATTTTTAACGCTCTTACCGTTGCAACGACAACAACCGCATCCGGAGTAAGTCCTGCCATACGGCATTTTATGTCAAGGAATTTTTCAGCACCTAAATCAGCACCGAAACCGGCTTCCGTAACGGTATAATCACCCATTTTAAGAGCCATTTTTGTGGCAATTACGCTGTTACAACCGTGTGCGATATTTGCAAAAGGTCCGCCGTGAACGAAGGCGGGAGTTCCTTCAAGTGTCTGAACAAGGTTCGGTTTTATGGCATCTTTAAGTAATGCGGTCATTGCACCCTGTGCATTCAAATCGCCTGCGGTTACCGGCTTGTCATCGTATGTATATCCTACGATTATTCTTGAAAGACGTGCTTTTAAATCGGTAACGGAGGACGAAAGGCAGAGAATAGCCATGATCTCGGAAGCAACCGTAATGTCAAATCCGTCCTCACGGGGAGTGCCGTTGACTTTACCGCCCAGTCCGTCTACAACGAAACGAAGTTGACGGTCATTCATGTCAACACAGCGTTTCCAAGTAATCTTTTTAACGTCGATACCCAGGGAGTTGCCCTGCTGAATGTGGTTGTCAAGCATTGCGGCAAGAAGATTGTTAGCCGCACCGATTGCGTGGAAATCACCTGTAAAATGGAGATTTATGTCCTCCATGGGGATAACCTGAGCATAGCCGCCTCCTGCAGCACCGCCTTTGACACCGAAAACAGGTCCGAGAGAGGGTTCACGAAGTGCAACGGTAACATCTTTGCCTATTCTTCTTAATCCGTCGGCAAGACCGATTGTTGTTGTGGTTTTACCTTCACCGGCGGGTGTAGGTGTGATGGCGGTAACGAGTACAAGTTTGCCGTTTTCCTTTTTCGTATCTTTTAAAAGAGAAAGGTCGATTTTTGCTTTGTATCTGCCGTACTGCTCAATGTATTTTTCGTCAACATGAGCCCTTTCGGCAATTTTGGAGATATGCTCCGGTTTGCACTGCTGTGCAATTTCAATGTCTGATAAATAATCCATAATATGCCCTCCGTTTTATTTAAAATATTTTACTGCAGATTTAAACATATTTATATTATAATCGCCTGAAACATTTTTGTAAAGACCTTTTCCGACTCTTTCACTGTGTCCCATTTTACCGAATACTCTGCCGTCCGGGGATGTTATGCCCTCTACGGCAAAGGCGGAATCATTGGGATTAAAGTGTATGTCGGATGTTGCGTTTCCGTTTAAGTCAACGTATTGAGTTGCGATCTGTCCGTTTGCGATAAGTTCAGCCAACAGGTCATCGTTTATCAGAAAACGTCCTTCACCGTGGGAAATGGGTACATTTACGATGTCGCCCACATTCATCATGGAAAGCCATGGGGATTTATTTGATGCAATTCTTGTGCGGACAATTCTTGACTGATGACGTGAAATCGTGTTAAATGTAAGTGTGGGACAGTTTTCATCCGTATCAATAATTTTTCCGAAGGGGACAAGACCTAACTTGATAAGAGCCTGAAAACCGTTACAGATACCGCACATAAGATCGTCTTTCTTTTCCAGTAAATCGGTAACACCCTGTTTGATTTCTTCATTTCGGAAAAATGCGGTAATGAATTTACCGCTTCCGTCCGGTTCATCACCGCCGGAAAATCCTCCGGGGATGAAAATGATTTGTGAATTTTTAAGTTTTCGGGAAAATTCTTCAATGCTTTTGTTAATTCCCGATGACGAAAGATTGTTGATAACGATAATTTCAGCCTCTGCACCTGCATCCTCCACCGCTTTTGCACTGTCATATTCGCAGTTAGTACCGGGGAAAACAGGTATGATAACTTTCGGTTTTGCAACTTTGATTGATGATGACGGAATTTTTGATGAGTAGAATGAGATATTTTCCGCATTTTTTCCGCTGTTTTCAATATTGCAGGGGAAAACGCTTTCCAATTTGTTTTCGTATTCGGATAATATTTTATCCAAATCAATCTTTTCATCATTATATTCTATTGTTTTTTCTTCGGTTGTATAGCCTAAAACCTGTCCGTCGGAAACGGATAAATCCGTTTCGAGGATAAATGAAGCATAGTTATATCCGAAAATATCCTTTAAAGAGATATTGTTTTCATATCTGAAACCGATACCGTTTCCGAAGCACATTTTCATTATTGCTTCACCGATACCGCCCATACCGGGAGTGTAACAGGAAAGGGCTTTTCCGCTGCGAAGCAAATCGGTAACTTTTCCGAAAACTTCAAGAAGTGAAGCGGTAACGGGTAAATTATTCTCATCAAATTTCGGTTTGAGAATAATAACCTTACTTCCCGCCTTTTTAAATTCCGGAGAAACGATATTTTCCGTTTTGTCTGTTGTAACGGCAAAGGAAACCAATGTGGGCGGAACGTCTAAATCTTCAAATGAACCGCTCATTGAGTCTTTACCGCCGATTGCACCGATGCCCAAGTCCATTTGAGCCTTGTATGCTCCCAAAAGTGCGGATAAGGGTTTACCCCAACGCTTCGGCTCCTTTCCGGGATGTTCAAAATATTCCTGGAATGTGAGATAAACATCTTCAAATTTTCCGCCTGTGGAAATAAGTTTACATACGGATTCGACTACCGCAAGATATGCTCCGTGATAGGGACTTTTCTCGGTAATGAAAGGATTATAACCGAAGGACATAAGCGAGCAGTTATCGGTATGTTTTTTCTCAACGGAAATTTTCTGAACCATTGCCTGAATGGGGGTAAGTTGATTTTTACCGCCGAAGGGCATAAGCACGGTTCCCGCACCGATGGTGGAATCAAATCTTTCGGAAAGACCTCTCTTTGAGCATATATTCAAGTCATTTGCCAATTTGATGTAGTTTTCGGTAAATCCGCCCTCTGTTTCTTTTTCATAGGGAAGGGGAGCGGATGTTTGGACGGAAATATGCTTTTCGGCTCCGTTGGAATTTAAAAATTCACGGCTGATGTCAACGATTTTCTTACCGTTCCAATTCATCACAAGACGTGGATTTTCGGTAACCACCGCAACTTTGCAGGCTTGAAGATTTTCCTTTTGAGCAAGGTTTATAAAATCTTCTTCTCTCTCTTTTTCGATAACCACAGCCATTCTTTCCTGGCTTTCGCTTATTGCAAGTTCCGTTCCGTCAAGTCCCTCGTACTTTTTCGGTACGGCATCAAGGTTTATTTCAAGTCCGTCGGCAAGTTCGCCTATTGCAACGGAAACACCGCCCGCACCGAAATCGTTACATCTTTTTATCATAAGACATGCTTCTTTATTTCTGAAAAGACGTTGAAGTTTTCTTTCCTCCGGGGCATTTCCTTTTTGAACCTCGGCACCGCAGGTGTCAATGGATTCAACTGTGTGGGATTTGGAAGAACCTGTTGCACCGCCGCAACCGTCTCTGCCGGTGGCACCGCCCAAAAGAATAACAACATCTCTGGGGGCGGGACATTCTCTGCGGACATTTTCCGCAGGTGTGGCGGCAATAACCGCACCGATTTCCATTCTTTTTGCCGCATAACCGGGATGATAAATCTCGTCAACAATGCCTGTGGCAAGACCGATCTGATTTCCGTAAGATGAATATCCTGCGGCGGCGGTAGTAACGATTTTTCTTTGCGGAAGTTTGCCTTTAAGTGTTTCGTCAATTCCCGCAAGAGGGTTTGCCGCACCGGTAACACGCATTGCTCCGTAAACGTATGACCTTCCCGAAAGGGGATCACGTATTGCACCGCCGATACATGTTGCCGCACCGCCGAAGGGTTCGATTTCCGTAGGATGATTGTGTGTTTCGTTTTTGAAAAGGAGAAGCCATTTCTCTTTCTTTCCGTCAACTTCAATCTCCGTTTTAACGGTACAGGCGTTTATTTCTTCGCTTTCGTCAAGTTTGTCAAGTTTGCCCTGTTCTCTTAACGATTTAACGGCAAGAGTGGCAATATCCATAAGACAAACGGGTTTTGTTCTGTTTAATTTTTTCCTTGAAGCAATGTATTCATTATATGTATTCTGAATAAGATTGTCCTCAAATTTTACATCATCAATAACCGTCAGAAAAGTTGTATGACGGCAATGGTCAGACCAATATGTA
Source organism: Acutalibacteraceae bacterium (assembly GCA_045643165.1). GTDB lineage: Bacteria > Bacillota > Clostridia > Oscillospirales > Acutalibacteraceae > SIG575. The sequence continues at coordinate 23,371 of JAZUKF010000042.1, forward strand.
TCAATCATTCTGATTTCGGTTATTGTGGGATTTCTGTTTTCCTTTTTGAAATAATCACGGCAAAACTCAATATCATCAATATCCATTGCAAGACCGTATTCTTTGATGAAACTTTCAAGTTCTTTTCTGCCGAGAGAAATAAATCCGTCAAGAGTTTTCACCTCTGTGGGGATTTCATATTTAAGTTTAAGCGTATCCGGAAGAGAAAAAGATGCTTCTCTTGATTCCACGGGATTGATGACATATTTCTTGATTTTTTCCAAATCATCCTTTGAAATATCACCGTAAAGGAGATAGATTTTTGCAGTTCTGATTATCGGTCTTTCCGTTTTGGAAATAATCTGTATGCACTGTGCCGCACTGTCTGCACGCTGGTCAAACTGACCGGGAAGAAATTCGACTGCAAATTTTACGGCATTTTCGTCATTCAATTCATCAAACACGTTGTCCAGTTGAGGCTCGGAAAAAACGGTTTTTTTCGCATATTCAAACAATTCAGGGGAAATATTTTCAGCATCATATCTGTTGATAACTCTTGCATTTGTAATATTTTTAACCCCTAAAATTGTTTTTGCCTCGTTCAGTAACGATTTTGCTTCGGAAGCAAGATGAGGTTTCTTTTCCGCAAAAACTCTGTAAACCATATCAGTTCTCCTTTATCCTTAATGCTTTTTGACCTATGTCTTTTCGGAAATAAGCATTGTCAAACTTAATTTCCGCCACGTCATCATAGGATTTTTTTATGGCATTTTCCAGTGTATCGCAGACGTTGGTAACACCTAAAACTCTGCCGCCGTTTGTCAATAATTCATTATTTTCCTTTTTGGCACCGGCAACAAATACTCTCTCTTTAATGCAGTCGGGAATTGTGATTTTATATCCCTTTTCGTATGCGGTGGGATATCCCTTTGATGCCATGATAACACAGCAGGCGTTTTTATTGCTGAATTTAACTTCCGTGTTTTTCAATTCACCCTTTGTGGTTGCTTTCATAACGGTAAACAAATCGCTTTCAAGCAAGGGCAGAACTACCTGGGTTTCAGGATCTCCGAAACGGCAGTTATATTCTATAACTTTCGGACCTTTTTCGGTAATCATAAGTCCGAAATACAGACATCCTTTGAATGTACGTCCCTCTTTATTCATCGCTTCAACGGTGGGAATGAAAATCTTTTCCATACAGATTTTACTTATTTCCTCCGTGTAGCAGGGGTTGGGAGCAACAGTACCCATACCGCCTGTGTTAAGCCCGGTATCATTATCCCCGGCACGTTTGTGATCCATTGAAGAAATCATGGGAATAACCGTTTCACCGTCGGTGAATGAAAGCACGGAAACTTCCGGACCTGTGAGAAATTCTTCTATAACGATATTTTCACCGCTTTTGCCGAACTTTTTATCCTGCATCATTTCGATAACGGCTTTTTTTGCATCTTCACGTGTTTCGGCAATGATAACACCTTTGCCCAGAGCAAGACCGTCAGCCTTGATAACCGTGGGAATCGGTGCGGTGTCAAGATAGGAAAGTGCTTTATCCATATCGGAAAAAACTTCATATTCCGCAGTGGAAATATTATATTTCTTCATAAGATTTTTGGAAAAGACTTTACTTCCCTCGATTACAGCAGCATTTTTCCTCGGACCGAAGCAGGGGATATTCTTTTCTTCAAGTCGGTCAACACAGCCCAGCACAAGGGGATCATCCGGAGCAACGACCGCATAGTCGATTTTTTCCTTTACGGCAAAATCAACTATTTTATCAATTTCCGTAGCACCGATGGGAATACAAACCGCATCATCTTCCATACCGCCGTTACCGGGTAATGCAAAAATCTCGGTAATTGACGTGTTTTCCTTTAATTTTTTAATTATGGCGTGTTCTCTTCCGCCGCCGCCGACAACAAGTATTTTCATATTTTCACCCCATCAATGGTGGAAAAGTCTCATTTTAGTAAAGCACATTGCTATGCCGTATTTGTTACAGCAATCTATTACAATGTCATCACGTATTGAACCGCCGGGTTCTGCAATATATTTTACACCGCTTCTTTTCGCTCTTACGATATTAACGTCAAAGGGGAAGATTGCGTCTGAACCCAATGCAACACCGTCAATGGCAGAAAGATAATCCTTTATTTCTTTTTCGGTCAAAGGTTCGGGCTGAGATGTAAAATACTTCTGCCAATTACCGTCAGCACAAACATCTTCTTCATTTTTATTGATATATCCGTCAATGACGTTATCTCTGTTCGGTCTGCCTAAATCCTCACGGAAGGGAAGATTTAAAACCTTTTCGTGTTGACGTAAGAACCATGTATCAGCCTTTGTTCCGGCAAGACGTGTACAATGTATTCTTGACTGCTGTCCCGCACCTACGCCGATAGCCTGTCCGTCAACGGCAAAGCAAACTGAATTTGACTGAGTGTATTTCAATGTGATGAGAGCAATAATCAAATCTCTGACTGCTTCATCGGGAAGATTTTTATTATCCGTAACAATGTCGGAAAGTAATTCTTTGTTTATTTTGAAATTGTTTCTGCCCTGTTGAAAAGTGATGCCGAAAACATCTTTTGTTTCGATTTCCGCAGGAACATAATCGGGATCGATCTGAACGATATTATAGTTGCCTTTGCGCTTTGTTTTCAGGATTTCCAGGGCCTCGGGTTCATAGCCGGGGGCAATGATTCCGTCAGACACTTCACGCTTGAGCATTATAGCCGTCGTTACATCGCACACATCGGAAAGGGCTACCCAGTCGCCGAAAG
>JAZUKF010000043.1:0-3452 GCA_045643165.1 Acutalibacteraceae bacterium
TTCGACCTGATAATGAGCGGGTTTTTGAACAGAATTTTGTGCGGAGGATGCAGGCGGGCTGACGCCCGGCAAAGACGACAAGCATAATTATGCCGAAAACACGCCATTTCAGGCGGGTTCGTATAAGTGCGTTATGCTTAAGAACAGAGGGACCGACGATGTCAGAGATAAAAATAACACCCTCCCCAAGGAACAGGGCAGACATAATTTAGAAGGAGTTTTTCTCCATTTCGCAAGTCAGAATTATCCCAATCCGGAGCCGTTTCATGATATTGTTTTCAGAAACTGCACCGTTGAAAATCCGAATTATTTTCTCGTTTACGAAGCGGATAACGGACCGCTTCAGACGGGAACATACCTTAAAGATATTACTCTTGAAAATGTTTCGTTCAAAGGTGTAAAGAAATCATCGGTGATAAAAGCAAGTGAGAAAGTTCCTTTAACAATAACCGTAAAAAATGTTACCGTTTCATTTCGTGAGGGTGCCGAAAGCGATACTCTTTTTGACTGCAATGATGAAAACACAAGGGTTATCGGCATTGATGAAATACGGTATGTTTGATTTTACAAGAGAAATGAAGTGAGATTTATTTATGAATTTTGTTTTTGCAAAAAGAAAAGACACAGAAGAAATACTGAATTTCATCAAAGAACTTGCGGAATACGAAAAAATGTCCGACGAAGTAACGGCAGATAAAGAAACGCTTGAACATTGGCTTTTTGATGAGAAAAAAGCGGAGGTCATTTTCTGTGAAGTTGATGGAGAATATGCGGGATTTGCACTCTTTTTCCATAATTTTTCAACCTTCCTCGGCAAGGCGGGAATTTATCTTGAAGATTTATATGTCAAGCCTCAATTCAGAGGTAAAGGATACGGAAAAGCACTTCTTACAAAACTTGCGGAAATCACCGTGGAACGTGGTTGCGGACGTCTTGAATGGTGCTGTCTTGATTGGAACAAGCCAAGCATAGATTTTTATAAATCCATGGGAGCAATTCCCATGACAGATTGGACAACCTACCGTATCACCGGAGAAACGCTTAATACAATAAACAATCAGTAATACCTTTTTTAAACTATTGCAATGTTTCTTTAATAATGGTAAAATGATAAAAATTTTATTTTTACAGGTGAAAAAATGACTGACAACAAAAAATATCATGTGCATATTTCGGCAAAAAACAATCCTTTTCAGTTAAAACTTAATGAAATTGCAGAATACAAACATCTCATCATCATGTTCACCAAAAAATATTTTTCGGTGTCATACAAGCAAACCGTTCTGGGACCTGCGTGGCTTTTGATAAATCCGGTTATATCCGCATTGATGAAGGTGTTGCTTTTCGGCAATATTGCAAAACTCAGCACCGACGGTACTCCCATGCTTCTTTTTTATTTTACGGGAACGGTGATATGGACATTTTTCTCCAACTGTTTTACCAACAACGCTTCTACTTTTAATAAAAATGCAACTCTTTTCGGAAAAGTGTATTTTCCGAGAATGACTGTTCCCCTTTCCAATATTATTGCGGAAAGTATAAAGTTCGGTATTCAGTTCCTTATCGTGCTTGTAATGTATATCATTTTCGGAATTAACGGTGCAATTACGGTAAAACCCTTGTATTTACTCCTTATTCCCTTTATCCTTCTGTGGCTGGGAATTATGGGAATGGGATTCGGTATTATCGTATCATCCGCCACAACGAAGTATAAAGATTTATCCGTACTCGTTACATTCGGTATAACATTATGGATGTACGGTACGCCCATAGTTTACACTATGAATTCCGTAAAAGGTGTGCTTAATACCCTTATCCATTTTAATCCCGTTACCGCTCCGGTTGAACTTTTTAAATTTATCGTTCTCGGAGTTGGTGAAATCAACGGATTTTATATCGCTTACTCCCTTGCCGTTACGGTGGCGGTTGCTCTGATGGGAATACTTGTTTTCAACAAGGTTGAAAGAACATTCATTGATACTGTGTGAGGGCTGAATATGGAAGAAATAATCAGACTTGACGGTGTGGGAAAACAATACCGTCTCGGTTCAATAAATAACAAAACTCTGCAAAAGGATATTCAATCCTATTTTGCACGTAAAAAAGGCAAAGACGATCCCAACAAAAAAATAGGTTCCCTTTCGGAAAACAAACCCTTCTGGGCATTGAGAAATGTATCTTTATCAATTTACAAGGGTGAAAGAGTGGGAATTATCGGTTCAAACGGTGCGGGAAAATCCACTTTGCTGAAAATTCTGTGCCGTGTTACCGCACCTACCGAAGGTGATATAGACCTTTACGGCCGTGTCGCTTCCCTGCTTGAAATAGGAACGGGATTTCATGCGGAATTAACGGGACGTGAAAATATTTATCTTAACGGTTCTATTCTCGGAATGAAAAAAGATGAAATTACCGACCGCCTGAATGATATTATAGAATTTTCGGAAATCGGCGATTTTATTGACACTCCGGTAAAAAGATATTCTTCCGGAATGTTCGTAAAACTGGCTTTCTCCGTTGCGGCTCATCTGAACTCGGAAATTCTTATCATGGACGAGGTTTTAGCCGTAGGTGATATGGCTTTTCAGAAGAAATGTCTTGACAAAATGCGTGAAACCGCCGAAAATGACGGCAAAACCATTTTATATGTCAGCCACAATATGGAAACAATCCGTAATCTGTGCGACAGAGTTATAGTTATCAACAAAGGAAATATTATCTACGACGGCAATGTTGAGGACGGAATTGCCGTTTATCTCAAACAAAATCTTGATGATAATCCCGTTGAAATTGACTTGACGGATAAGGGCAGAACGGATAAAATCAAGGCAAAATTCACGCATCTTTCTTTGAAAAATAAAACTGTACCAAGTTACGAACAGGGCGAAAAAATGTTATTGAACGTAACATTTGATTCCACGGAAAAAGCGGAAGCATATTTTAAACTGGGTATTGATACTCAATCCGGCATCCGCATTGCATCGGCAATAACCGAAAAAATCCAAATTGAAACGGGCATCAACTCAAAAACATTTTCCGTTTCACTTGACAATCTGGAAAAGGGAGAATTTTTCGGCACTATAAGTTTAATTCACTCCGCAGAATCCGGAACGGGTTTGATTTGCAGTGCGGTAAGATGCTTTAAATTTAACGTAGACAGAGCCGGTGCCTGGTCTGTTGCGGCAAACGGATACTTTAAATTAAATATAACGGAAGAATAAAAATTTACCGAAATCTTCCGATTGACAAAATAAAAAAAATAGCATATAATAAGTACGAAAGTAAGAATTTCTAACTTATGGAGGTTATATTATGTTAGCGGAATTTCGTACAAAATCACAAATTACATTACCTAAAGAAATCGTTTCATCATTAGGACTTGTTGAAGGCGACAAGTTGGATGTTTACGAAAAAGACGGTATGATATGTATGATACCTGTTACTGTATATCC
>JAZUKF010000044.1:0-9900 GCA_045643165.1 Acutalibacteraceae bacterium
ATGGTTCACATCTATTTACAACGCAGAAAATATATTTGATTTAATAGCCTTATTTCCTTGACATTTCTTGTTACATTATATATAATAAAATGATTTACTATAATAATGTAATGCGGTGATTTTTTTGAAAAGAGTATTTGCTTTATTATTTTGTGCTGTTATTGTTATTTTTTCTTTTTCCGCCTGCGGTGATAAAGATAAAAATGATAAAAATATAATCGCTTTTTGTACTATTTCAATAAATTGTGAATCAGTTCTTAAAAATACGGATAAACTTAAAGAGGAAAAGAAGGAGTTTGTTCCCCAAGACGGTGTTATCCTTGATGAAACCGAAGTTGAAATATATGAAGGCGATACCGTCTATGAAATTTTTAAAAGAGTTTGTGCCGATAATACCTGTAATGCAAGATGTCCTGCTTGTACGAAAGGTATTTTATCTGATGTGAAATATACTCCGTCTTATGACAGTTATTATATTTCAGGTATTCATCAGATATATGAGGGTGATTGCGGCGGTTATTCCGGTTGGCTTTTTAAAGTTAACGGTGAATGTCCTTCGGAGAGTATGCACAAGATAAAAGTGTCTGCAGATGATAAAATCGAAATAGTTTACAGTTGCGACGGCGGTGCAGATGTGGGAATTACATACTGATATGGATGCTTTATCTGTACTGAAAAAATCTTACCGATTGCTTGAAAATGTTACACCTTTAAAAGAGGATTGCGGAAAGATTTGCAATAATTGCTGCTGCCGTGGTGATGAAAAAACGGGAATGATATTATTTCCCCGTGAAGAAGTGTTAATCGGTAATTCTTTTGAATATAAAATTATTGATTATGATTTTTTAAGTGATAAAAAGTTACTTGTTTGTAACGCTGAATGCGACAGGAATTTTCGTCCGCTGTCATGCAGGATTTTCCCTTTATTTCCGCTTACCGTTAACGGAAAAATTTACGTTATACGTGATCCGAGAGGGGAAATTTGCCCTTTGATAAATGATGATTATATTATGAACAGGAAATTTTACAGGAGAGTTAAGTCGGTGGGTAAACTGTTGCTGAAAAACGATGAAACGAAAAGAATGTCTGAAATGATAAGTTCCGAAATAATTGCCGAATATTTTACGGCAAAAACAGATAATTAACGTGTATGATTTGTTTATATTTGCAGAGGTGAAACAGTTGAAAAAGAAAATCGGATTTATCGGTGCGGGAAATATGGCAACCGCTATTGTTTCCGGTCTTGTAAGTTCTGATAATTTTGATAAATCGGACATTTATATGTACGATTGTAATAATGATAAACTTATTGAAAATCAAAAAAAATACGGTGTGAATGTTTTGTCCGGTAATGATGAAATAGTTTCAATGTGCGATGTCGTAATTGTTGCGGTAAAGCCTGTTTCATTACCGTCGATGTTCAGCGAATTGAAATCGCTATTTAATAAATATCATCCGCTGGTAATCAGTATTGCCGCAGGTCAAAGCATTGAAAGAATACAGTCTTTTATCGGTGATGATATTCATATTGTCAGGGTTATGCCTAATATAAATGCATTGGCGAATGAATCAATGTCGGGTTATGCCGTCAGCAAAAATGTAAATGAAGATGAAAAAATTTTTGCTGAACTTATTTTAAACTCTTTCGGGAAATGCGTTCCCGTTGATGAAGATTTATTTTCCGTTTATTCCGCTGTGGCGGGATGTTCTCCGGCTTATGCTTATCTTTTTGTGGATTGTATTTCAAGAGTAGGCGTAAAATACGGTTTAACAAAGAAAAATTCCGTTTCAATAGTTTTGAATTCAATAAAAAAATATTTTCTTGATAATTCCGTTGAATTAAATAAGAATAATGCCGATATCCTTTTGAAATCCTTGGAAATCGGTGAGTTTTCAAAGATTATCGAAAACTGTATTTCGAGTGCAGTCATGAAAGACAGAAAAATGTAACGGAGAAAAAGATGAGTGAATTAAAAAAAGTATTGATGTTTACGGATGGCTCCTGTTCCGGTAACCCGGGACCGGGCGGATGGGGTACAATTTTAAGATACGGCACAACTGAAAAGGTTTTAAGCGGCGGAGATTTTGAAACAACCAATAACAGAATGGAGTTATCCGCAGTCATTGAAGGTTTCAAGGCACTCAATCAAAAGTGCGAGGTCGAGGTATATTCCGATTCTCAATACGTTTGTAACAGCATTAACAACGGCTGGGTTTATTCGTGGAAGAAAAATAATTGGAAAAAATCCGATAAAAAGCCCGCATTGAATGTGGATTTATGGGAAAAACTTCTTGCTGAAATCGAAAAACATTCCGTAAAATTTATTTGGTTGAAAGGACATGACGGACATCCCGAAAATGAACGGTGTGATAAGCTTGCCGTTGAGGAAACAATGAAACATCAAAAATAAAGTGTACTGAATAATTCTTTTTTGATATGTTCATATTATTCATTGATATATCATCGTTTTACATAGAAAAATTTATGAGGAGAATATTATGCCAAACTACGATAACAACGAAGGCAAAAAAACAAAACAAAAAACTGAAAAAACAAAAAAATCAAATCCTGTAAAAGGACAGAAACAAACTAAAACATCTAAATCAAAATCGGTAAACAGTCAAAGCAGAAAAAACTATTACAGAAAATCAGCTAATCCGAAATCCGGTAAGAAAAAAGAACCTGCAATGCCTATTAAAATTGCTTTTCTCGGCGGTCTTAACGAAGTCGGAAAGAATATGACATTGTATGAATATAATAATGAAATGATTCTTGTTGATTGCGGAATGTCATTTCCCGATCCCGATATGCTTGGTGTTGACCTTGTTATTCCGGATTTTTCCTATGTGGAAAAAAATATTGATAAAGTTAAGGGCATTATCATCACCCACGGTCATGAGGATCATATCGGCGGTCTTCCGTTCCTTCTTAAAACAGCAAATATTCCCGTTTATGCTACCAAACTTACAATCGGTCTTATTATGGGAAAACTTAAGGAACACGGTTTATCCGAAAGTGCGAAACTGACTGTAATAAACCCCGGCGATATTCTGAAACTCGGTGGCTTTACGGTTGAGCCTGTTCATGTTAATCATTCTATTCCGGATGCGGTTGCTTATATTATCAAGACAAAGGATGGTACTGTTTTACAAACAGGGGATTTTAAAATTGATAATACACCCATTGACGGTGATGTGATAAACCTTAACAGGTTTGCTCAAATCGGTAATGAAGGCGTATTGTGTATGCTTTCCGATTCTACTAATGCAGAACGTCCCGGATATACCGAAAGTGAGAGGAAAGTCGGGGAAAGTTTTGAAAATCTTTTCCGCAAAGCAGGGGACAGAAGAATAATCGTTGCAACATTTGCTTCAAATATCCACAGAGTTCAGCAGATTATTGATGTTGCAAAATCTCTCGGAAGAAAAGTTGCTCTTTCCGGAAGAAGTCTTGAAAATGTTTTTGCCATTGCATCTGAACTCGGTTATCTTGAAATTCCCGATAATGTTATGATAAGCATTGATATGCTTAAAAATTACACTCCCGATGAACTTGTAATCGTTACAACGGGAAGTCAGGGCGAACCTATGTCGGCATTGGCAAGGATGTCTTCAAGGGATCATAAAAAAGTTATGATAACTCCTAATGATTATGTTATTATTTCCGCTCAGCCTATTCCGGGAAACGAAAAGACTGTGGGAAATGTAATAAATGAACTTATGAGCCTCGGTGCAGAAGTGGTATATGAAAAAATGTACGACGTTCATGTATCAGGTCATGCCTGTCAGGAAGAATTAAAACTTCTGTTAGGTATGATCAAACCCAAATATTTTATTCCTGTTCACGGTGAATTAAAGCATCTTACCAAACATGCTATGCTTGCCGAAAGCATGGGCATTGACAGAGATAATATTATAATTGCCGAAAACGGTTCTCAGGTTTCACTTTCAAATGATGAATTTAAGTTTGATGAAAAGGTTACCGCAGGGCAGGTATTTGTTGACGGATACGGCGTCGGTGATGTTGGAAATATCGTTATCCGGGACAGAAAGAAACTTTCCGAAGACGGTCTTGTAATCATTGCAACAACGGTGGACCTTGATAATTGTGAAATTCTCTCCGGCCCGGAGATTGTATCAAGAGGATTTGTTTATGTCCGTGAATCCGAGGATCTTATGGGCGAAGCAAGGGAAGTATCATACAGAGCCATCGAAAAATGTTTTGATAACGGTATTAAGGATTGGCCCACATTAAAAGCAAAGGTTCGTGATGTTGTTTCCGATCTTTTGTATGAAAGAACAAAACGTTCTCCCATGATAATTTCTATTTTCATGGAAGTATAAATAAAAAATAAAGTACAGGTGAATAAAATGAAAGTAGTTCTTAAACAAGACGTAAAAAATCTGGGTAAAAAAGGCGAACTTGTAAATACCTCGGACGGTTACGCAAGAAATTATCTTTTCCCCAGAGGCTTGGCAAGTGAAGCAAATGCTCAAGCTATGAGCGAACTCAAAAATAAAGAGGATGCCGAAAGATACAGAATTAAGGTTGAAACCGAAAAAGCACAGGCATCATGTGATAAATTGAACGGTCAGACAATTAAATTTACCGCTACCGCAGGACAGGGAGGCAGACTTTTCGGTTCTGTTACCACAAAAGAAATTGCGGAAAAAATTAAAAAAGATTTTGACATTGACGTGGATAAAAAGAAAATTACCGTTGATGAAATTAAGGCTTTCGGAACATATAATGCGGAAATTAAATTATATCAGGGAATTTCGGCACAGGTTTATATCTTTGTCGGAGAGTAATTTTTAAAGGAATGTTTTAAATGGCTGATGTGAAAGAGTTCAGTAATTTTGAAAATGCGGATTTACCGTACAGCATTGAAGCGGAGCAGGCTGTTTTAGGCTCTATTTTAATTGATCCTGCCTGTATGCAGATTGTAATTGAATATGTAAAAAGCGATTATTTCTATTTACCTCAGCATCGTGCTATCTTTTCCGCCATGGTCAGCATTGATACATTAAACGGTCAGATAGATCCGCTTATTATTCTTGAAGCGTTAAAGAAGGATAATGTTTATGATGATGCAGGCGGAAAACAGTACCTGTTTCAACTTGCGGAAATCGTTCCTTCCACCAGTAATGTTGAGGCTTATGCGAAAATTGTCAGGGAGCAGTATTATATCAGAACTCTGATAAATACATCCAGGGAAATTATTTCCGAGGCATCAAGTGCCACCGACAGTGCCGACACGTTGATTGACTCTGCAGAGCAGAAAATTTACGATATCCGTCAGGGAAAATCTTCAAGCGGACCGTCTAAACTGAGTGATATTATCATCAATGAGGTTTATGATAAACTTCAGAAACTTTCCGGTGAAGACCGTGATTTATATAAGGGATATCCCACCGGATTTTCTGATTTGGATAAAGTTATCAACGGCCTCAATAAATCGGATCTTATACTTATCGGTGCCCGTCCGGCAATGGGTAAAACTACATTCGCATTAAATCTTGCAAGAAATGTTGCCGTTTTGGGAAAACGTAAAGTTTTGATGTTTTCTCTCGAAATGACGAAGGAACAGCTTGCACAGCGTGTTCTTGCCACCGAAGCAAGAGTTGAAAGCACAAAAATGAGAAGCGGTGAGTTGACTCCCGATGAATGGGCGAGAATAGGAACCGCTACATCCATGCTTGCGGATTGTCAGTTATATTTTGATGATACATCGGGTATTACCGTTCAGGAAATGAAATCCCGTATTCGCCGTGAAAAGAATGTTGATATCGTCATTATCGACTATTTGGGACTTATCAGTTCTGTCGGCAGAGCCGAAAACCGTGTACAGGAGATTTCTCAGATAACACGTTCTTTAAAACTGATGGCGAAGGACCTTGCAATTCCCGTTGTAGTTTGTGCTCAGTTAAACAGAGGACCTGCCAATAACCGTGGTGCAGGCGGACATAGACCGCAGATGTCTGATTTACGTGAATCCGGTTCAATCGAGCAGGATGCGGATATAATTCTCATGCTTCACCGTCCCGAATATTACGGGGAAACTCCGGAGGAGGGAGAAGAAGAACGCCGTGCTGATCAGACCGATTTGATTATTGCTAAAAACAGACACGGACCTACAACTGATATTTCCCTTGTATTTAATAAAGATTATACTCTCTTTACTTCTATGGAGAAAATCAGAAATGATATGTAAAGCAGAAAATACCGTAATAAAATATAATATGTTTGAAAATACTTCCGAGATTGTTGTCGGATTTTCCGGAGGTGCCGATTCTTCCGCTCTTTTATATATTTTGAAGCATTTAAGTTTTAAATACGGATATAAATTAAAAGCGGCTCATGTCAATCATTGTTTAAGAGGGGATGAGTCTGAACGGGACGAGCAGTTTGTTCGTGATTTTTGTAAACAAAATGATATAGAATTGTTTGTTTTAAGAGCAGATGTTTCTGAAGAGTCGAAGAAGTTTTCTATGGGTATTGAAGAATACGGCAGAAAAATCCGCTATGAATTTTTTAATTCTCTTTGCGGTGAAAAGGGAAAAATCGCAACGGCTCATAATCTTAATGACTGCGAGGAAACATTTTTTCTTAACCTATTTCGGGGAAGCGGTTTGAAGGGCATTTCTTCCATTCCTCCCGTAAGAGGAAGAATTATCAGACCTTTGATTGACTGTACCCGTGATGAAATTGAAAAATTTTGTTCTGAAAACAATATTTCTTTTGTTACTGACAGTTCCAATCTTTCGGATGATTATTTGAGAAATAAAATCAGGCATAATGTCATTCCCGTTTTAAAAGAAATCAGCCCTAATCTTGATACAAGTATGTTGAGGTGTTTTGAAAATCTCAGGCTTGATCGTGAATATTTTGATGAGAAAATTTCAGAAATAATCAAACGGTCAAAAATCGGTGATTATGTTTACGATATTTCTTCTGTTTTTTCATTACACCCGGCAGTTCGTAACAGGTTTATCGGTCAGATTATTTTTGATTTTTGCGGAAATTATCCTGAAAAGAAACATATTGATTTAGTTGCTGAAATTTTACATGGCGGTACGGTTCAGGTTAATAACGGGTTGTTTTGTAAGGTGAAAAATAATATTTTGACTTTTTATTATAATTTGCCTGAAAATAAATCTTATGAAACCGAAATAAATAATAATACCGCTAAAACTCCCTACGGTATTCTAAACATAAAAACAGTTCCGAATACACAAAAAATTAACAATCAGTTATTCCTTTTTACATTTGATTATGATAAAATCAGAGGTAATCTTGTTGTTCGGAGCAGAAACGAAAAAGATAAAATATCATTACCGAAAAGGAAAGTAACCAAAACCTTAAAGAAACTTTTTATTGAAGAAAAAATCGAAGTTTCTCAAAGAAATAAAATTCCGATTATTGCCGATGATTTCGGGGTTGTCTGGGTGAAAGGCTTCGGTGCTGATGCAAGGTGCAAGGTTGATGAAAATACAAAAAATATTGCTATTGTTGAATATGCGGAGGAATAATAATGTTAAATGATATTAAAAGAGTATTGGTCAGTTCCGAGGAATTGGATGAAATCGCAAAAAAACTCGGTTCACAAATCAGTAAGGATTATGAAGGTAAAAATCTTCTTCTTGTCAGCATTTTAAAAGGTTCAATACTTTTTATGAGTGATTTGATGAAATACATCACCGTGCCGTGTAAAATTGATTTTATGTCCCTTTCAAGTTACGGTAACGGTACCGAAAGCACGGGAAGAATAAAGGTGAATAAGGACCTTGATATTTGTCCCACCGGATATGATATCCTTATTGTTGAGGATATTTTAGACAGCGGTAATACTTTGAATTATGTTATAAAAAATATGCTTAATTCAAAAGATCCCAACAGTGTAAAAATCTGCACATTACTTGATAAGCCCGAAAGAAGAGTTGCCGATGTTCATGCCGATTATGTGGGCACTGATATTCCCAACGCATTTGTAGTGGGTTACGGTCTTGATTATGATGAAAAATACAGAAATCTTCCCTTTATCGGTGAACTTAAAGAGGAAGTATATTCTGATTAAGATATATTTATTTTACTTAGGAGGAATGATCATTGAATAATGATAATAAACCAAATGAAAAATTCAGAAAAATCGGTATAGGACTTTCCTATATTCTTATACCTTTGTTTATTCTTTCGGGAGTTTATTTCTATCTGAATTCTTCAAAAGCGGAAAAAACACAATATTATCAGATAGTTTCTGAATTTGACGATAATAATGTTGAAGCTTTTTATCTTAACCTCAGTAACGGCGTGCTTAAATATCGTTTGAGAACAGATAAAGGCGATGATATTGACAAAGAGGGAAATGTTGTTTATTCACATAAATATACCGTTCCCAATGTTTCCATTTTCTTTGAAGATGTAAATGAACAGGTCAGGGAATACAACAAGGCAAATAAGGACGATCCCATTAAGGTTGATTATATCCCCGGAAATTCAAATTCATGGGTAACAAATCTTCTTCCGTCAATAATGATGGTTGTTCTTATCGGCATTGCAATGTATATTCTTTATAAAAAAATGAGTCAGACCGTGAACAGCGATATGAACAGATCTCTCACTTTCGGCAAGGCTCGTGTTAAACAGGCTGACGATAAACGTAAAAATACTTTTGATGATGTTGCAGGTGCGGATGAGGAAAAAGAAGAACTTGCGGAAATTGTTGAATTTTTAAGAGAACCCCTTAAATTTAATGAATTAGGTGCTAAAATTCCCCGTGGTATTCTTTTAGTCGGACCTCCCGGAACGGGTAAAACTCTCCTTGCGAGAGCAGTTGCAGGTGAAGCAAATGTTCCTTTCTTCTCAATTTCAGGTTCTGATTTTGTTGAAATGTATGTGGGTGTCGGTGCTTCCCGTGTCAGAGATTTGTTTGCACAGGCTAAAAAGAATTCACCGTCAATCGTATTTATTGATGAAATTGATGCCGTAGGCCGACACAGAGGTGCCGGTATGGGCGGCGGACATGATGAAAGAGAGCAAACTCTTAACCAGCTGCTTGTTGAGATGGATGGCTTCGGTGAAAATGAGGGCGTAATCATTATTGCCGCAACAAACCGCCCCGACATTCTTGACCCCGCTCTTCTCCGTCCCGGTCGTTTTGACCGTCAGATTACCGTCGGAAGACCTGATGTTAAGGGCAGAGAAGATATTCTCAAGGTTCATGCTAAAAATAAACCTCTTGCGGCTGACGTTGATTTAGGTGTAATTGCCCGTTCTACGGCAGGTTTTACCGGTGCCGATTTGGAAAATCTTCTCAATGAAGCGGCATTGCTTACGGCGAGAAAGAATAAAAAAGCAATTACAAAAGTTGAAATTGAAGAAGCAACTATTAAAGTCGTTGTCGGTACTGAAAAGAAATCTAAAAAAATTACCGATGCCGAAAAGAAACTTGTGTCTTACCATGAAGCCGGTCATGCCGTATCAACCTACTATCTTGAAGGACAGGATCCCGTTCACCAGATTTCCATTATCCCCAGAGGTATGGCGGGCGGATTTACCATGCAAATTCCCACAGAGGATAAGAATTTCATTTCAAAGAAAGATATGCTTAATGAAATTGTCGTTCTTCTCGGCGGTCGTGTTGCTGAAGCAATCGTTTTGGGCGATATTTCAAGCGGTGCTTCTAATGATATTGAACGTGCAACCGAAATTGCAAGAAATATGGTTACAAAATACGGTATGAGCGATAAATTAGGACCGATTTCTTTCGGTTCCGGTAATGAAGAAGTTTTCCTCGGAAAGGATTACAGTCATACAAGGAATTATTCCGAGAATGTTGCATCTATCATTGATAATGAAATGGATGAAATTATCAGAAATGCTTATTCAAGAACGGAAAG
>JAZUKF010000045.1:0-1920 GCA_045643165.1 Acutalibacteraceae bacterium
ATCTATTATCTTTAATTAAAAAATTCCCCCTTTTCCGATTGAGAAAAGGGGGAATTTATATTATTTATCTGCAATAAATTTTTTATATTATCAAACAGGAATCTCCGAATGAGAAAAAACGATATTTCTCCTCAACTGCAACTTTGTAGAAATTCATAGTGTTTTCATATCCGCAAAATGCACTTACAAGCATAATTAAGGTGCTTTCCGGGAGATGAAAATTTGTTACAAGGCCGTCAATACATTTGAATTCGTAACCGGGATAAATGAAAATCTCCGTCCATCCTTCCGCTTCACGGATTTCACCTTTTTCGGTTGCAACGGATTCCAATGTCCGACAGCATGTTGTTCCTACTGCAATAACTTTTTTTCCGTTTTTATGTGTTTCGTTTATTGCATCAGCAGTTTCTTTCGGAAGCCAGTAATGTTCGCTGTGCATTTTATGTTTGAGAATATTTTCTTCCTTAACCGGTCTGAATGTTCCGAGACCGACATGCAAGGTTACAAAACAAACTTTTACGCCTTTTTCTCTTATTTTATCCAAAAGTTCGTTTGTGAAATGCAATCCTGCGGTAGGTGCGGCGGCAGAGCCTAACTTTTCGGCATAAACAGTCTGATATCTTTCTTTATCTTCAAGTTTTTCTGTAATATAATGGGGGAGAGGCATTTCACCGATTTTATCAAGAATACTGTAAAATTCCCCTTCGTATTCAAATTTTATCAACCTGTTACCGCCTTCGAGAATATCAATGACTTCACATTTTAACAATCCCTCACCGAAGGTAAAACGGGTTCCGATTTTAGCCCTTTTTCCCGGTCCTGCGATTGCTTCCCAAACATCATTTTCTTTTCTGTTTAAAAGAAGAAATTCCACAACCGCACCTGTTTCTTCCTTTACACCGTAAAGACGTGCGGGCAAAACCTTTGTATTATTAAGTACAAGACAATCTCCCGGTTCAAGATAATTTATCACATCAAAAAAATTCAAATGTTCAATTTCTCCGGTTTTTCTGTTAATATGCATCATTCGGGATTGTTCTCTGTTTTCTATGGGATGCTGTGCAATTAACTCCTGCGGTAAGTCATAAAAAAAGTCACTTTTCTTCATATTGATACCTTTCAATAGTATTTTGTCTTTCTTTTATAAATATTTGTGCATAAAAGAGTTTGACAATAATATGATATAATGTTATTATATAGAAATAATATATATTATTTTATCACTATTTGCATTTTATTGCAAGATGAAGTTTATCGGAGGTTACAAAATGAAAAAGTTTAAAGTAGGAATAATCGGTGCAACAGGTATGGTAGGACAAAGATTTATGACCTTACTTGAAAATCATCCCTGGTTTGATGTCAAAGTTTTGGCTGCAAGCCCTCGTACCGCCGGTAAAAAATACAGCGAAGCAGTCGGCTCACGTTGGTGCATGAAAAAAGATATCCCCGAAAGTATGAAAGATATGGTTATTATGAACGCTTCTGAGGATGTTGAAAAAATTGCCTCAATGGTTGATTTTGTATTCTGTGCCGTTGATATGAAAAAGGATGAAATCAAAGCACTTGAAGAAAAATATGCAAAAGCGGAATGTCCTGTTGTTTCAAATAACAGTGCTAACAGAGGCACTCCGGATGTTCCTATGATTTTACCGGAACTTAATGCGGAACATGCAAAAATTATTGATTCACAGAGAAAACGTCTTGGCACAAAACGAGGATTTATTGCCGTTAAACCGAACTGTTCTTTACAGGGTTATGTTCCGGCATTGTTCCCTCTTGATTCATTCGGAATAAAAGATGTTCTTGTTTGCACTTATCAGGCAATTTCCGGTGCGGGAAAGACATTTGAAACATGGCCGGAAATGGTTGATAATGTTATTCCTTTTATCGGCGGTGAGGAAGAAAAGAGTGAGCAGGAGC
>JAZUKF010000046.1:0-9722 GCA_045643165.1 Acutalibacteraceae bacterium
TCACATTTCAGCAACATTGACCGTCGCCGGCGGCGCGCCGCAATTTAATGAAATCTTCGTTTCGCTACGCTCCACATCAATTTCATTAAATTGCATTATTTATATCTTTTTTCTGCCTACTTTATTATACAAGGTGGCAAAGCTTGCTTTGACGGAGGGATTGTAATATTTAAATATAATAATTTCGGTTTAAATTTACGTTCTCTACATTATCTATTTATCTATCATCTATCGTCTACCGTCTGAAACAAACAGCCGATAATCGCAAAAACAAATAAACTTTATTGAAAGGAGAGCGATACGGAGTAAATCAAAGGATTTGTTCTGTATCGCTTGTCGTTTAACATGAAATACGATAAATACATTAACATAAAGCAGGGAAGCGAGTCTGTCCGCAGGTTTTCAAACGGAAACACGCTGCCTCTTATTCAACTTCCCTTTGCCATGAATGCATTTTGTGCTCAGACTTCCTCGGAGGATGAAGGATGGTTCTTTCATCCGAAAGCCAGATGCCTTGAAGGTGTCAGAATTACGCATCAGCCCAGCCCGTGGATAAGCGATTACGGTACACTGATTTTTATGCCGCAAAAGTTCAGCCACGGTTTCACACCTGACGAAAGATGGTCGGGCTACCGTCCTGAGGAAGCAACTTTTCTGCCATATTACATGAAACTGAATTTTCTGCAAAGCAGATGTTCGTTTGAAATTACTCCATCGGAAAGAGGCGGTGCTTTAAGGCTTCGCTTTGATGATGAAAAGGAGAATTATCTTTCCGTTCTCCCGCTTCACGGTTTCAGTTCATATAACTACGTGCCGGAAAAAAGCACACTCTATGCCACGGTTTCCAATATAAGCGGCGGTGTAAGTGAAAATTTCAAGATGTATGTGGTTGTCAGATTTAAGGAAGGACAGATTTCCGATAATGAAAATCTTGCCGTTACCGAAAAAAGTGAAAGCGTTTTCAATTCCGTTTGCGGAGATATGACCGGTATTCATCTTAAAGTAAACGGTAAAGATGTTGACGCTTTTCTTGCCACATCTTATATCAGCTTTGAACAGGCTGAAACCAATTTAAAACAGGATTATAAAGATTTTGATGATCTTAAAAAGCAGGGCGAAAAGATTTGGGAAGACTATATTTCACGTGTTGAAATCGAGTCGGATGATGATAAACAACTGAAAACTTTTTATTCCTGTATGTACAGAGCCTTTCTCTATCCTCATAAATGCTTTGAAATTGACAAAAACGGTGAGAAAATCCACTATTCACCTATTGACGGAAAAATCCGTAAAGGTGTACGTTATACGGACAACGGTTTTTGGGATACATACAGAACGGTTTATCCCTTTTTCTCCATTGTTGCGAAGGATGAATACAGGGAAATGTGCCGTGGTTTCGTCAATGATTATCTTGAATGCGGTTGGCTTCCACGTTGGCCGTCAATCGGTGAAAGAGGATGTATGCCAAGCACTCTCATTGATGCGGTGCTTTGCGACGGTGCGGTAAAGGGTATTTTGGATAAAAAGACATGCGAGGAAGCGTTGGAAGGTATGATAAAACATGCCACGGTTAATTCCCCGGATGACAATTACGGCAGAAGCGGTGCCGAGGAATACTGCAAGTACGGTTACGTTCCGCTTGAAACTCATAAAGAGAGCGTTAATCTTACGCTTGATGCGGCTTACGGCGATTGGTGTATTGCGAAAATCGCTGAAATTCTCGGCAAAGATGACATAAAAAATGAATATATGAAACGTGCCGAAAATTACAAAAATCTTTTTGATAAAGATACCGGATTTATGCGTGCAAGACATAAGGACGGCTCTTTCAGAGAGGATTTCTCTCCCACATCATGGGGCAGAGATTATACCGAAGGCAGTGCGTGGCAAAACTCCTTTGCCGTTCCCCACGATATTGAGGGACTTGCACGGTTGTACGGCGGTAAAGAAAAATTGGAAGCAAAAATTGATGAACTTTTTGAAACAAAACCACTATATGAGATTACCGGTTACGGCTGTGAAATCCACGAAATGACGGAGATGGCGGCGGTTGACTTCGGTCAATGTGCGATTTCAAATCAACCCTCATTCCATATACCCTACATTTATTCCGAATTGGGAGATGCGGAAAAGACATCGGAAAAGGTGAAAATGCTTTGCGAAAAGGCATTTTCCTACACCGACGACGGCTTCCCCGGTGATGAAGATAACGGCTCTATGGCACTTTGGTATATCTTCTCCACGATAGGATTTTATCCCTTCTGCCCGGGTAAAAAAGAATTTGTCCGCACGAAAAAACTTTGCAAGAAAGTTAAAATCCTGGGCAAAGAATTCGATGCAGACAGTTTTAAATCCGATAAAATCAAATATGAAGATATTGTTTCCGATTTATAAATTAAAAAAGGGACTGTCGCATCTAAATGCAACAGCCTCTTTTTATATTATTTACATTCCAAGTAAGGATGAAAGTTTATCAATGATTTTTGCGAAAAATTCAAGAATACGGCTGATGAAATCAAAACCGAAAGTTCTTTTCCTGTTTACTTTTTTCTCCGTATTTTTGAAGATATCATCAAGGTCTGCTCTGTTATCATTCAAAGATTTACCGTTGTCATATTCTCTGTCGCTTACCTTTTTCTGAGCGTCGGAGATAATTTCTTTCACTTCATAATTATCATCTGATTTTTCGAGTTCACCGATTTTTCCGCAAATATAAGTCTGATACATTTCATAAGCATCCGTCTGACGTTGCTCAACAAGACGTTTCGTCAGGTCAACGATATAATTTTCCACCGCCGTCTTGTTTTCATCCATTGTCAGTGAGTCCGCATAAGAGATAACACGTATATATTTCTGTGCGGATTTTATCATCTTCAAAGCGTTTTCGCTGTCGTCAACGGCTTTGAGAATTTCAAGTCCCTCTGCCTTTTCTTTTTTATAAGTTTCAAATTCTTCCTTGTTTCTCTGAAGTTGTCCGTTTGTTTCTGCAATAAGACAAATCTCATCTATTTTAGCCATATTATCCACAAGCAAAAGAGTGATGTCTGCGGAATATGCTGAAATATCATTTTGTCCTTTAACAAGAATATTTGTTGTAGTTTTACTGTCAGTTTTATTTTTGAAATTCTCGATCTCTTTTATTTTTATCGCCTTATACGCATCAACGGCATTGAAAAGACGTTGAACCGCAACATTCACTTCCACATCGGAATAAATCCAATTAAGAGTGGCGATATTATCTTCCGCTGATAAAAGGGAATTATATTTTGCGTTGTTTATTTTATTTCTGACATCTTCAATTATGTTAAGGACTCTGCTGTCATCACCGTCAACAGCGAGAGCATCGAGAGAGTCATTAAGAAATTTCTTTTGTGCATCAAATCTGTCCGCACCACGCTGAGTGATGAGGGTGAATGTGAAATTGGAGACTATACAGTCTATAACAAACTTATTGTTGTCAAGGGTTGATTTTTCATCAAATTCCGTTGTCTTGATTTTTTTCTGTGCAACACTTATAAGTGCCGAAGCAACATCGGAATCATCATCCTGCCTCATACCGTCAAGTTCTTTGATTTTATTCTCCTTATAAGACTCAAATTCACTTATCAATGCGTACATTTCAATTCCGCCGCTGAATGAATTTGCGATATTATCAATAATATTTTTGTTTTCATCAAGTGTGAGATTTTCATCAAAAAGTGTGTTGGTTACACGGTCGATCATACTTGAATAAACATTGATATTCTGTTCAAGCATTTCCTGACTTTTCAGCCGTTCAAGAGCCTGAATTTTTCCCGCCTTATATTTTTCAAATTTCTCCGTATTCATATGAAGGAGAAAACTTTTTTCCATAGCGGAATAAACATTGTCAAAGTTCTTTTTATTATAGTAAAATGTTTTTTTGCTGTCATAATCGGAAGCATAGAGGAAATTCAAAATATTTTCCGATAATTCTTTACATTTTTCGCAGTCTGTCCCCTGCTGTAAACCTTCGATAAATGCGATTTTTTCATTTACATAAGCCGTGAATACATCCCTGTTATTACTCTTGATAACAACGGTTTTCTTCGGGATGATTTCCGTTACACCGAAGGAATAGGGAACATTTCCGTTTTCTATATACAACGGATTATTCTCACTTCCCATGGGAGATAAGGAAATGATACTGCCGGAAGATGAAATCTTTGCAGTGCCGTAAAGCGTCAGAACAGACTCATCATCAGCCAGAAACATTCCGCATTTTGACTGATTTTTACTGTCATCAATGCTGAAAATATTAAGACTTGAATTTCTTATCAAAAGATTTTTTCCCGCTTTAAGACAAACGGAGTCCGTATTTCCCGCACCGCCGTAAACATTCACTTCGGCACCGTCATTAACGGAAATATCCTTTGTAATATTTATCCCGTTTGTGATATCGCCGTTACCGGATTTTGCCGTGAAAACGGTATCGCTTCCCGATACGGAAAGATCAAGAGCCGAAACGCCGTATGAGAAATTATCACTCGATGCGGATGTTACGGAAATTTCGCAGTCCTTAACGGTAAGATTGCCTCTGACGGAAATGCCTCCGCTTTCGGATTTACTTATACCGCTTGAAATGTTGAATTTTCCCACACGTGATACTTCATTTTTATATCCGTCAAAAGTAAGACTTCCCTCTGACTTGACGGCAACGGAATTTCCGCTGTCATTTTTTCCGATACTTACGGTATTATCACCGAAAAGTCTGACGGTTGCTTCATCCGGAAGTTTCAAAGCATAATCGGAAACATTTTCACCGATACGGATTTTTGCATTATCAAGAGTGAGGATTTTTTCATCATTATCCCACTTGATACCGTTTACAAATTTTGAATATTTGCTGATAACAAAACTGTTTTCAAAGTCAAGCGGTTTTGTAACAACATCATTTTCTTCAGCAAAAGCGAATGTGGTTTTCGGGATAAAAGACTCGTAGCCGGAATAGATTTCATCCCATGTGTATGATGATGCTTTGCTGTAACCGTATGCACCGAGGAAGGTGGCTTTTTTGTTGGTATAGCCGGAATTTCCCTCGATTTTTATTAAAAGATTTCCGCCGTCATAGGAAAAAGGCTCATTAAATTTAATAAGCATTTCCGAATTGTCAACGGACAACATTCCGCTGTAAACCACAGTTTCATCAAATAATTTACCGTAATAATCAATGGCGTTTTTCATGCTTGTAGCGGCAACCGTAACGGAAAAGACGGAATGATAATCCACAGAAGAAGGAGTTTTAAGATAGAACTTCACGGACGTAATTCTTTTACCCGCCATACTTTCAAGAAGAGAACCGGGAATGACGGTTTGGCTCATACCTCCCAGCCCCGCAAGAGAGCCGTAAATAGGCACGGTCGAACATTCTTCACTGTCATCGCATACGGTAAATTCATTTGTTTTTGCCGCCCATGTTCCCACAGAAAAGCAAGGCAAAATCATAACGAGTGCCATAAAAATACATAAAACTTTCTTCTTCATTTTCATCATCACACTTTCTGAATAATACAATTAAATAGACAGTAAAAAAAATATACCACCTGAAAGAATATTTGTCAATATAACATTGCATAAATTGACAGGAAATCCCGCAAAAAGTCAAAATATACAATATAAATTTCAGATAAAAACATTGTTGAAAAATTGCAGTTTGTATTGTATAATAATGGAGTGATAACAAAGATTTCGGAGGTATCGGATATGACGGCATTTAATATTTCAAATGTATTTTCAAAGGCAGTCAGCATAATTGTCGGGCTGATGTTCCTTGTGGGAGGAATGATATTTTTCTTAAAATACGACCCTGCCGCTTATGACACGGAAGCCACAGGCACCATAGTTGACATTGTTGAGCGTTACGAAATGACAGGTGATGATAACCAACTTGTTCATGATGTGTATATTGATTATACCGCCGGAGGTAAGTCATTTGAACATGTTGAATATTTCGGTTATAACAGCAAAATGAAAGTCGGCGATACCGTTCACTTTTTCTATATGAGCGAGGATCCGTCCCAAATCGCTTCGGATAACAAGGAAAGTACGCCCTATTTCGGTCTCGGAATTGCCGTAATAGGTTTGGGACTGCTTGTTGTAACAGGTGTTAAAATCATTCGCAGAAAACCTATGTGATTTCATTTCGGAAATAACAAAAAGAAAGAGCATATCCTGAAATTCCTTTTACGGGATTTTTCAGATATGCTCTGTTTTTATATATATAGTTTATCAATCACTGCTGTTGTTAGCAGAGGGAATAACGGTGGTAACCGAATTTATAAACTTGCTTAAAGGCATGGTTTGAAGAACAACTTTTCCGGGACCTGTAACAACCGTATTGAAAAATCCTTCACCGCCGAAAAGAGCATTTTTTACGCCTTTGACCGACTGAATATCAATGGAACATGATTCGCTCACCATGGCAAGATATCCCGTATCTACAATAATCTGTTCACCGGCAGCAAGATCATATTCAACTGCGGAACCGTCAATCTCCAAAAATGCAATTCCGTTTCCGCTGATTTTTTGCATTATAAATCCTTCTCCGCCAAAGAAACCGGCACCGAGTTTTTTCTGAAAGAAAACAGAAATGTCAACACCGGATGTGGCGGCAAGAAATGCCGATTTCTGTGCAATCACAGGATGATTAGGCGTTATCTCAACTGCACGTATGGCACCGGGGAAACTTGATGTAAATGAAATCATACCACGACCGCCCTTTGCGGTATATGTGTTCTGAAAAAGAGATTCACCGGAAAACATTCTTCCCAACATCTTACCGATACCGCCGGAATTTGTTTTCATTTCCATATTCGGGCTCATCCACGCCATTGAACCGGCTTCTGTTATCATTGATTCGCCTGCTTCAAGTTCACAGATAACAACAGGCATTGAATCTCCCTGAATATTATACTGCATAAAAACACCTCCGAAAATTTATAATAATTTATAAAATTATGTAACGTTACTGTTTTGCACCGTTATCAAATTTTTCAAGCACTTTAACCGATGCGGCAAAGCAGGACGAAAGACCTTCAAGGCTCATATTGTCATAACTGTCCCGACGGGTGTGATAATAATCCTCAAGCTTATGGTTAAGTCCCGTAATACCGGTTGAACGGAAACCTGCCTGTGTAAATGCTGCGGAATCGGTTGCACCTCCCAGCGGAGGAACCATACCCTTTGTAATATTTATGCCCAAATCATTTGCAGATTCCATAAACAAATCCGAAACATCCTTATCCGACTTAACGGTTGCATTCAGATTACGATAGTTTACCATTAAATATTTAGGATCGTGAATAGTATCATAGGAATAAATGAAAGTGGGAACATCGTCAAATTCACCTTTATGTGCTTCGCACCATGCCGTAGCACCTCTGAGTCCCGCTTCTTCCGAACCTGTGATAATTACACCCACCTCGGTATTTTCAAGTTCGATCCCCTCATCTTCAAGTGCTTTCAGAATTGAGATACCCATATAGCACCCCGAAAGATTATCGTTTGCACCGTCAACTATAATCTTTTTATTCCACATAAAATAAAGTCCGATAAGGAACGGTACAAAAAAGAAACCGCTGAAAGCCGCTTTTGTAAGACCGGGTGCAGCGGGATTTACAATTTTAATAATCGAAAGAACAAGATAATAAAATGCACCTGCAAAACCGATAAGTGCATGACCTTCAAAACCTACACCGCCCAACTTATAGTTTACAGGCCACTCCCAGGCGGCATCGGGATGTCCGTTAAAAATGATACGGCGTTTAGTTTCGCCTTTACATTTTTTTAATGCGGTAACATTATAACTCGTCTTTTGAGGGAAGAAATAATCAACGGGCTTTTTATAAAGTCCGAACTGAAGCAACGCAATGGTAAGACCTAAAACAATCAGTATAACCGAAACCACAGGTGCAAAGAAAAATACGGCAATAGCCGCAAGGACAAAAGAAAGCGTGAAATAAAGCCAACCGTAAAATGAATCGGGATTTTCTTTAAAAGATTCGATCTTTACACGGTCGCAGCCACATTCCTTTTCCAAAACATTTGCCATATAGTCACAGGCTTGTTTTTCACCCTTTGAACCGGGATCACGTTTTTCAAAATCCTTGCATATATGAGTGATTTCCTTTATCATATATTCGGAATACTCGTCTCTTTTTTCGATAATTGAATTAAGTTCCATGATAATCTCCTTTGATAAAACATACCTGACTATAATATCAAATTTGTCAAAAAATATCAATATCGAAAGAGAAATATAATGAGAAAAAAGAAGAAATTTACACTTTCGTAACAAACTTCAAAGAAAGCCGAAACAAGTTTTTCTTGAAGTTATTATATTTGTAAAGTATGTTGACTTTAAAAAAAATGAGTAAAATAAAGTCAGACTTTATTTTACTCGGAGTGATAACGGCATCCTCAATTCTTTCCGTCAACTTTTTTGGTATATTAAAATGTAAATGTTATTTGTTTTAAAATCTAAAGTATATAAAAGGATTATAGGATGATGATATCATGTATATTACGGAAATAAAAAATAAACATGCTGTAATTATATTTAAAATAATCGGATTTTTGATTTTATCAAGTATTCTCTTTGCAAACGGAAAAGCAAAGAAAATACCGAGGGGAATATATAACACAGCGGTAATAAGTGTATCATCATAAGCAATCGCATTAAGTATGTTTGTTCCGGAAAAAACAAACATTGTTTTAAGAGCATGCATCATTTTACCGAAATCAGTTAAATTGAATATCACCCATCCGATAATAACCAAAACCGACGTATACATCCATTGAAAAAATGCAGGTATTTTCTTCAGAAGTTTCAAAATGAATAATTTTTCAAATATTAACAAAACAGCATAATAACATCCCCAAACAAGGAAGTTCCATTTTGCTCCGTGCCAAAAACCTGTAAGTCCCCATACGATTACTATATTTATTAACCATCTTAATTTACCTTTACGGTTAGGCTGGCGAGAGTCGAACCCGTCTGAAGAAAACACAGTACGGTAAAAAATTATCTTAGTAATTATAATTCCATTTTTTATAAAAGTCAATATTTTGAACGGGAGTGTTATATGATATACTATCCGTTCCTTCATACACCGCAGGCGTATTGTCAGACGAAAAAGTTCGTGCCAAATCCCTTGAAAACCTGCAAAAAATATGCTATACTATTGTGTCAAAATATGCACAAAAACAAAATTGAAAAGATTTTTTCAAAAAACAGTAGCCCTTTTTCCTTTTCGTTCGTATATAGATATGAAAGAACAAAAAAGACGGGATGAAATATGACTTAACACCCATTTTTTACACGGTTATGTATTACATAATCACAATTATGTTGTAAAACAAAAATAAAAATCAAAGGAGATTTTATCATGAAAAAATTTACAAGTTTAATTATGGCGGTGCTGATGTTATGCACCATGCTGTCCGTATTTACGGTGCCTGTAAGTGCTGCAACCAGACCTTATTCAATAACATTTGTATACAACTGGCCCGAAGGCATAGAAGGTCGATGCAAAAAAATGCCGACATATACGGGCGATTCATATTCGGCAACAAAACTTCCTATCCCTTTTCTGGAGGGCTATACCTTTGTAGGTTGGTGCGAAAAATCCGATTTGAGCGACACACCGATAAAAGAGATTCCGCCGCATACAGAGGGCGATAAGACCTTTTACGGAAAATGGAGA
>JAZUKF010000047.1:0-10669 GCA_045643165.1 Acutalibacteraceae bacterium
GCACTTACGGTGCTGAAGCAAAACTTAAGTGAGACCGAAACGATAATCGGTAACTTGCTGAAAGCAATAGAACAAGGAATTATAACCGCAACAACCAAGCAGCGTATGATTGAGCTTGAACAAACGAAAAATGAATTAGAACTGAAAATAATCAAAGAAGAGATAAAACGCCCGACGATCACCAAAGAGGGCTTGATGTTCTGGCTTAGAAGATTTCAAAAGATGGAAGTCGTGAAGAAAGAAAAAAAACAGAGAATGATAAACAGTTTTGTAAATTCGGTTTATTTGTATGACGATAAACTTATTATCAGTTTCAACAAAAGGGAAGAATGTAAAACCGTTACTTTGAAAGAGGTAAACGGTTCGAGTATAGAATGCTTCGGCGCACCAAAGCGAAAACCTATCACGTAAGTGGTAGGTTTTTGGTTTGTATTATTCATTTTTCATTATTCAATATTCATTATTTAACAAGATTTCTTTCAGCATTCACAATGAAATCCTGAATATTTGTTACAACACCTGTTGCACTCAGACTTCCTCTGTCCTTGAGCTTGTTGACGGCAAATTCAGAAATATCAACTACATAAAAATATACCGGGCGAAGAGTTCCGTCAACAACCTGATAGGAGGGTGTCATATTTCCTGTTGCGATTGTATGAAGCTGAGTTGCAAGAGCAATAACCGTAGTCGCATCTTTTGTATGGTTCCTCATTTTATCCTGTGATTCGTAAACATTTGCCGTAACGTCAGGCAGAGGACCGTCGTCTCTGATTGAACCTGCAAGAACAAAGGGGATATTATTTCTGACAAGAGCACTCATTATGCCGTTTTCAACATTGTTCTGTCTTACATAATCTGCAACAGAACCTGCCTTGCGAACAAGATTTATGAGATGAAGATGATTATAGTGTCCGTTAAAAACATGGTGCTTATTATAAATATCCTGACCGAGAGCCGTATTGAAGCGTGAAGCCTCCAGGTCGTGAGTGGCAAGGGCATTTCCGGCAAAAAGTGCATGGCAGTATCCGTTATCAATAAGCGAAGCCATCGCAGCACGTGAATCGTGGTCAAACGCACAGGCAGGTCCGAGAACCCATACTATTTTGCCGTGGTCACGGTCATGTCTGAGAATATCGTAAAGACGGTCATAATCTCTTGAGTATGAAGTCTCACGGGACTGACCTGTTCTGAACGAAAAATTCTGTACCTCATCCGAAGCGGTTTTCTCTTCTGTAAACCCGTCATAATGAACAAACACGCCGTCTGACGCATCGTCTGTACGGTTTATAACGACATCGTCGCCCTCTTTGATGTTACGCATCTCAACAACATAGGGTTCGCCGTTGCGGATCACCACCGAGCAGTCCATTCGGCTGTGAGTAACCATTTTCCATTCACCGTTTATTTTGAAATACTCGGGAAAAATTGTGGTTGCATAAAAATTTTCCGGAATGAAACCGTCTCCTGCTTTTTCGGTTGTAACATCCGGAGCGGAAACAAACGGTTCTTTTGTGAAATCCGGTGCTGTATATACGGGAAGTTTAAACATATAAATACCTCCTGAAAACTAATTATTTTATATTATTACATATTTTTACTAAATTTGCAACTAAAGAAATAATCTCTCAAAAACGGACGTCAAATAAAATGACTAACACAAATGAAACTGCAATATTATGTAAATGGGGCAAATTGCATTATGAATACGAAATTTCCTCAATGTAAAGTATTTTCACTTTACACATCTTATTGTATATATTACATAATTGTAACTATTTTTTTCAAATATATTGTATTTTTTAATTGAAATATCTTTTCCTTTGTGTTAGAATAACATAAAGGAGTGGTATAATGAAAAATACAGTTAAAAAATCATTGGCTGTTCTTTTATGTATGATGATAATTTTTTCGATTTTTTCCTGCATGTCCTTTGCCGGTGATAATTCATTGTCTGTTTTTGTTGCTTCCGATACACATTTTGAAGGTATTGAATATCGCGGTAATATCAATGACAACATAGGAATGCCTGACAGTGAATTATATTTTCATACTACTATTCAAGGTCAAATGAACGGCGAAAGTGAAGCTATTATGCGTTCATTTCTTGATACTTTTGAAAAATCGGATAAAAAAATTCTTCTTATTCCAGGTGATTTAACCGGCGGGAAAAGAATTCAACATAAAAATCTTTCTGTTTTATTTAATGAATTTGAAAAAAGAACGGGAAAGAAAATTTTTGTAATTAACGGTAATCATGATATTAACGCAAAATCGGATGAAACTAAAATTGATTTAAATGAATTTAAGTCTTTTTATAATAATTTCGGTTATAGCGAAGCCATAGCGAAAGACAGTCAGACTTGTTCTTATGCTGCGGAACTTGACGGTAAATACCGACTCCTTGCCGTGGATTCCTGCATTTACGGAAAAGATGACGGCAAAATCACAAAGCATACTTTCCAATGGATTAAGGAACAGATTTCATCCGCCGAAAAAGACGGTAAAAAACTTGTTGTAATGATGCATCACAGTGTTTTGAAGCATTTCGGTTTTCAGTCTGCAATGAAAAAAGATTCATCTGTCGGTGATTTTGCGTCATTTCTCGCTGATAACGGCGTGAAATATGTTTTCACAGGTCATATTCATGCAAATGATATTGCAGGAGCGGTATCTCAAAAAGGCAACAGAATTTATGATATTATGACAGGCTCTCTTATCACTTGTCCTAATGCGTACAGAGTTGTAACATTTGATGATAATAAAACAGAAATTAAAACGGAATATATCAATAATATTGATATAAAATATTTGCCTGACGGATATAATAAATCTCAATTGGATTTACTGGAAAATAATTTCTCCGCTTTTTCATCAGGTTATTTTGAACAGGGAATACACAGATGGATAAATGAATATTTAGGTTCTGCCAGAAAGGTCGCCAAACTTTTAAAAGTCAATCAAGGAACTGAAGAATATGATAAAATCAATAAATTTATGAGTAATTTTAAAACCGCTTTAAATCTTCCCATATATGAAAAAGATAATCATTCCTCTGATAAAATCGGTTCCGTTGAACAGATCGCAAAATCCGTCGGATGTGAAATAACTCAAAGTGATTATAAATATTTTTATGAAATAGCCGCAAAGGTTATGGGCGATTTTTATAAGGGTGATGAAAATATCACCTCAAACAGTGTTGAAGTTAAATTGCTTCATTCGGTGTTGAAGTCATGTTTGGCACATTCTTTCGGTAATATTTTAGGAAACAATGTAATTTCCGACTCATTTAAAGATGTTTTAAACAGATTAGGTGTTGACAGAGGCGAACTGAATTTTGATGAAAAAATTACAACATCTTTTGCAAAAGTAAATTATGCGAAATCTGTTTCAAATAAAATTGTAAGTGCTGTAATAGGTGAACTTATTGAGGGAATAAGTGTTGATTATTCTTCACCCGGTGATTTAAACGTATTTCTTGAAGGCTTTTCTTCCCCGACGGTTAAATCCACGGATGATGTGGCAATCACTTTTATAAATAAAATGATTAAGATTTTCAGAATAGTAATTTCCGTAATTGCTTCTGCTATCTGATTGGAGGAAAGAAATGAATAGAAAATTTGAACACGTTTTTGTTATCGGCATTGACGGTGCGGGAGCATTTATCAATAAAGCAAACACTCCCGAAATTGACAGGATTTTTTCTGAAGGAGCATATACTTTTGAAGCATTGTCATCAAGACCGACAATCAGCGGTGAATGTTGGGGTTCTATGCTTTTGGGTGTTTCTCCCAGGGTTCATAATCTGACAAACGGAATCGTATCGTCTAAACCCTTTGACGAAGATTCTCCGCTTGAAACAATATTTAAAAGAGTCAGAAAAAAATACCCTGATGCGGTACTTTCATCATTTTGTAACTGGAATCCCATAAACAGCGGTATTGTTGAAGAAAGTGTCGGTGTTATTTCCGATACTGCGGATGATGAGGAATTAACAGATAAAATTGTTGAACATATCAAGGATAAAAAACCTGATTTTATGTTCATTCAGTTTGATAATGTTGACGGTTCAGGTCATACCAACGGTTACGGTTCGGATGAATACTTGAAATCCATAAATACTGTTGACAAACTTGTGGGCAGAGTTTTTGATTCCATTGTTGAAGCAGGAATTGAAGACAGTTCTCTTGTAATGTCTATCGCAGACCATGGCGGTTACGGCAGGGGACACGGCGGCTGGACGGAAGACGAAAAAAATGTTTTCTTTATGGCACGTGGAAACGGTGTAAAAAAAGGCAAAATCGAAGAGATGAATATAAGAGATTTAGCCGCAATAGTTCTGTATGCATTGGGTGTTGAAACTCCGAAATATAATGAAGACGGTTGGACTTCTCAACTTCCTCACGGTATTTTTGAGGGAGATTTCCCTGAGTATAATTCATATGTAAGTTATTCTATAACACGTGAAACGAAGCCTATGCCTGAAATCGGTGATAAAAAACATTTATATAATTTCATTGATAAGGATAAGTTAAAGGTATATTTGAATTTTGAGAGTTCTCATGAGGATGTTACGGGAAATTATAAAACCACCGTTAACGGGAATATTAAATATTATTCCGCAGGGGTAATGGGCGAATGTGTTGAAGTCGGAAACAGGGGATATATCACTGTTGAGGATTTAAAATTAGGAACCGGTAATTTTTCTGTGGGAATATGGGTAATGTATGATTCAAACATCGGCGGAGAAACGGCGATATGGTCAAATAAGCATTGGTATCCTTTACATAATAAAGGAATCGGTGTCGGTTTTACAGAGGGTAATGTGGGCCTCAGAGCCGGAAACAGTGAAAATGATATAGAGTTAATTCATTATTTCTATGAGAATTTTACAAAAGGTTGGGTACATACATTTGTTAATGTAAACCGTGATGAAAACTATGTAGATTTTTATTGCGATTTTAAAAAGTCAAAGAGAGCTTATTTCTTTGAAGGATATTTTGATAAGGATAATACTCTTGATGCTTTTAATTTCAATATCGGAAATGACGGTATTGGGGAAATTAACAGAACAATCTTTTTTGTAGATGATTTTATGTTATTTGAAGGTAACCTTACAGATGCTGAAATTGAAAAACTCGGACAGTATTATAACGGGTAATATAAATAAAAAAGGAAGAAAATAATTTAATTGAGGTGGCTTAAATGAAAAAATCGACAAGAATAATTTCATTATTTCTTATTGCAATAATGTTTTTATCAATGTTTTCCGTTTCATCCTTTGCTGCTGAAACGGAAAGTGACATTATTCTTACTTTAACAGACAGAAATCTGAATTCCGTTTCTCTAAAGTGGAATGAAATTCCCGACGGAACAAAATATGAAATTCAGAGAAGCACGGACGGCGGAAAATATTTTGAAAGAATAGGATATTCCAATGATGCCGAATATCTTGATTCATCATTAAAAAGCGATACAGAATATACCTATAGAGTACGCAGCTGTATCGGACTTTTCCATTTCAGCGATTTTTCTAATACGGTTATTGTAATGACATCTCCCGACCTCGGAACAGATTTGCTTAATCTCGGTGTGGGAAACATTCATACTTTCGGATTGAAAAAGGATTGCGAATATATTGTAAATTCTTCTGACGATACAGTTGTATCAATAAGTTCAGACGGTGTTGTTAAAGCTTTGAAAGAAGGCAGTGCGGTTATTTCCGTTGCAAATTCCGATAACGGAAAATCTGTATGTTCTGTTAATGTTTTAAAAGCACCTTCAAAGATTTCATTAAATAAAACTAAACTTGATATGGGACTTAATGAAGGTTATTCTTTAACCGCAAAAACAGATTATTCATTATCTGTCGCACAGGTAAAATACACTTCAAGTGATGAAAGCATTGCATCTGTTGATGATAACGGAAAAGTTATTGCGAATAAAAAAGGTTCCGCAACTATTACCGCAAAAACTTATAACGGATTGTCGGCAACATGTGCGGTTATTGTTAAGGATGCTCCTTCTTCCGTTTCATTTAATGTACCCGAACTTGAATTGGGTATCGGAGGTATGTTTGATCTTAATACAAAGGTCAATTCCGGTGCGGGTGCCGTCATAAGAACTTTCAGTTCCGATAATCCTACAGTCGCATCTGTAGATGCAAGCGGAATTGTAAAAGGTATTTTAGTAGGAACGGCGGTTATTACAACTGAGGTTTATAACGGCGTGAGTGCAAAATGTGTTGTTACCGTTTCCGAAAAAACAGGTTCTATTGATTTAAGCAAATATTCTGCTGTACTCGGTGTGGGTGAAAAATATTCAATAAACGCAAGACTTACCGGCACTTCAGGTACTCTTTCTTATTCATCGAATAATAAATCTGTTGCAACAGTAAATTCAACAGGTATTATTACCGCAGTCGGTAAGGGCGATGCTGTTATTACCGTTAAATCTTCAACAGGATTGTATTCTTATTTTAATGTTTCGGTAAAAGCGGCTCCTAAATCCTTGACTCTCAATAAGACTAAAATTAAAACAATGGGAATCGGTGAAAAATATAAATTGAAATATACTTTATCTTCCGGTTCGGTTTCAAGTAAAATTACATTTACTTCAAGTAATAAAAAGGTGGTTACCGTTGACGGTACCGGTATGCTTACGGCTAAGGGTGAAGGAAATGCTACGATTACTGTTTCCGCATTTAACGGTGTTAAAGCTTCGTGTGTTGTATATGTTAAAAAAGCACCGAAATCCATTGATTTGAATTATACAAAATATAAACTTTCACTTAACACAACCGTTGACCTTGACAGCAAGGTAAACAGCGGAGCCGGAGGATATTACAGAGCATATACAACCGATAATTCCGAAGTTGCTACTGTTAATTCAAGCGGTGTTGTAACAGGAAAATCCGTTGGTAATGCAAAAGTAACCGTTACTCTTTATAACGGAGTTAAAAAAGATTGTTTGGTTGAAGTTGTTGATCAACCCGCATCAATTTCATATAAATATCCATCACTGACTATGGGTGTGGGAGAAGAATTTACAAATACAGTAAATTATACCGGAGGATCGGAATCGAGCCATAGTGTAAAATATTCAACGTCAAACGATAAAATTGCCACAGTTGATTCAAACGGTAAAATCACAGCAAAAAAAGTCGGAACCGCAACAGTTTCTGCCGTTTCCGCAAACGGATTAAAGACAACATCTAAAATTACCGTTAAAAATGCACCCTCAT
The DNA here is from genome assembly GCA_045643165.1 of Acutalibacteraceae bacterium. Taxonomy (GTDB): domain Bacteria; phylum Bacillota; class Clostridia; order Oscillospirales; family Acutalibacteraceae; genus SIG575. The sequence goes on from JAZUKF010000047.1 coordinate 7,241, forward strand.
CAATTTCGTTCCCCTCTGACGGCACAACTCTTTATGTTGGCGACACATACACATTAAAAGCAAAATTACCCGATAATACCGCTTCACTTCAAAGAGAATGGTCATCGAGTAATAAAAATGTTGCGACAGTTAAAACAAACGGTGTGATTACTGCAAAAGCAAAAGGTACTGCTACCATTACGGTTAAAACATTTAACGGTAAAAAAGATACATTTAAAGTAACCGTTAAGATTGTAAATTACAAAAAAGCATACACATCGGCAAGAGTTAATTCCGATATCAAAGCATTACAAAAAGCATATCCCGATATTATCGAACTCGGTACGATCGGTAAGTCCGCAAAGGGTGCCGATATTCCGCTCTTAAAATTGGGTAAAGGCAGTCAGAAAGCATTGATTTGTGCTGGAATACACTCAAGAGAATATCTTACAGTAGGCTTTACAATGAGATCTATTGAAGAATATGCACAGGCTTATTATTCTTCAACCGGTAAATACGGAAATTATGATATGAAGGAACTTCTCGACAGATATACACTTTATATCGTTCCGGTAATCAACCCCGACGGTATGGATATCGTTACAAATAAACAAAAAACTTTGTTTGATAAAAAAACCAAAACAACAGAGTATAAAGGAAATGCCAACGGTGTCAATCTGAACAGAAATTTCCCATTTGCATGGGATAAGATTACAAACGGTTCTACTTTGGGAAGTGAATCTTATAAAGGAAAATCCGCAGGCTCCGAACCGGAAACAAAAGCACTGATGCAACTTTGCAAAGAAAATAATTTCAACTGGATGATTTCAATGCATCTTTACGGCAATAATGTTTTCTGGAGAGATGATAAAAACGGCGTAATTAACGGAGATAAAGCATTTGCAGATAAACTCAATAAAGTATGCGGTTTTGTTGAATCTCCTTCAACAAAGGCGGTCAATGATTACGGCGGCGGTTTTGAAAACTGGTTCAGAAGCACTTATAAGAAACCCGGATTATGTGTTGAACTTGTCGCTCTTGATAAAAATTACAGATACGAAATTTCAAAGACATCTGATTTTGATAAGCTGACAAACTGGACAAAAACAAAATATACTTTTATTCAGGGAATGTTATAATTTTTCAGAATAGGATAAAAAACCGAGGTTCAATTAAATGAGCCTCGGTTTTTTTACTTTTTATTATCTTATTTTATTGTTTTATGCTTTAACCGTTCCGTCAGGATTAAATAAAGGGAGTTTTTCAAGATAAATTATATCATCTCTTTCGCTTGCGTTTCCTTCTGCGAGAACAGCCATTTTACCAACAACATTTCCGCCTGCTTTTTCAACAAGTTTTTCTATTGCGGAAAGTGATTCACCGGTTGAAATAACGTCATCAACAATAAGGATTTTTTTATCCTTCATCATATCCGCCTCTGCGGTGTCGAGATAAAGATGTTGAATTTTATCTGTTGTAATTGATTTAACTTCCACATCAAAAACACCGCTCATATAAAGTTTAGGATATTTTCTTGCGATAAAATATGTATCGTCATTATTCTGACGTGCCATTTCATGAGCAAGAGGTATGCCTTTTGCTTCTGCGGTAATGACATAATCATATTCCGGAGCCTTTTCTAAAAGTGCTTTTGCACATGCAACAGTTAATTTTGCGTTTCCGAATACAACAAAAGCACCGATATAAAGGTCCTCCGTTACTTCGCAAAGAGGAAGTTTATGATTTATTCCGGCAATATTCATTTCATAAAACATTTTTCTGCACCCCGATTATTTTTTAAATATTGATTTGAAAAATTCGCTGAGTAAATTAAAATCATTGTCTGCGGGATATGAACCTTTTTTCATACCCAAATCAAGACCTAACTGTGCACCGACCTGTCTGTTTCTGACAGGTACATTATTTGTAAATCCTGCATTTACGTCATTTACAAAGAGGGGAACATTAGCATCTGTATGACCTGTTTTTGTAAATCCGTAAGAATCCGTATCGGCATAATATGTAATACCGCCTGTTTCATGGTCAGCAGTTATAACAACAAGGGTACTTCCGTCCTTTTTGGCATAATCAAGAGCAACTTTAACGGCTTTATCAAACTCAATAAGACACTTTGTCATACCGTCCATATTATTGCTGTGGGAGTTCTTATCTATACAAGCACCCTCAACCATAAGCGAGAAACCTTTTTGGTTATCGTCCAAAATGTCAATGGCTTTTTCGGTTAATATATCAAGAGTGGGTGTTACGTCGGTATTAGTTACATTATAAAGGTCATCAAAATTGAATTGACCGAATGATTTTGTTCCGGATTTTAAACTTGTAAGTTGTTTTTTATTAGTGATAAGTGTAAATCCGTTTTCTTTTGCCATATTATCATCAACAAGATATTCACTTTCACCGCCCCAAATCAATGTGAGGTTTGATTTTAACTGTTGTTTTGTTATATCTTCCGTATCATTTCTTGATTTAACGTGTGCGGAGAAAGATGAGGGAGTTGCACCGCAGGTACGGTCTGTTGTAACAACACCTGCTGATTTTCCTAAACTTATAGCGGCTTCTGATAAATTCAAGGGAGATGCAAAGAAATGAAGCGGATCATAAAAATATGAACCAACATAGCCGTTTATAGTTCTGATACCGCATGCAAGGGCTGTACCGCCTGCGGCACTGTCAGTTGTTGTACCCCAAACATTATCTGTCATGGATTGTGCTCTCAATGCGGCAGTTTCCATATTTAATGTTTTGATTTTGTATGCTTTCTTTGTTGCTTTTAAATGATTTTCGCCCATACCGTCACCAATCATAATGATAACGTTATCATATGTTTTATGCTGGTACGAAACAGGTTCATTCCACTGGAAGAATGAAAAGAATACTGTGAATACAGACAAAAATAAAGCAACTATTTTTGTCGATTTTAATGATTTCATAATAGAAACCTCCTTTAAAATATTTATTTAATTATAATCCTATTGTAAAATAATTGCAATAGAAAAAGGTGAGAAATCAATAAAATTTCTCACCTTTAAATAATAAATTATTGAATTAACCCTGTAATGGATCGGTTCCGGGTTGTGCAGCGGTAACTTTGGAATCCACAATTCTTAAAAATGTCAGGTCATTTCCGTCAACATTTAATGTATAACAGTCGAGTTTACCTTCAACATGTACCCATGAATCGTCCGCAAAAGCACTCATATCGGCAAAATCCAATTCAAGTCCTCTGGGATATGAACAACATCCGGAGGGATCAAGAACATTTCTGTAAACATAACAGTAAGGTTCGTTATTGCCCGAATGACTGTCCTCTGATCTAAACATACCGTCAAGTCTGATTGTCTGACCTATGTAAGAATTTGTGTTTGTGCAAATTTCAGAAAACATTGAGGGGAAAGTTGCTTCAGTCATATCGAGTTGAAATCCGACTTA
>JAZUKF010000048.1:0-16945 GCA_045643165.1 Acutalibacteraceae bacterium
ACCGGTTTTGTAACGATCAGGGTGATAATAATTGTTATTGCAAAAATTGCAGAAGCAACAAGACGCATTTTAGTATCATCTATAAACAGTATGATCATAAATACCGCAAGAGCAATACAGAATACCATGCTTAAAAGATGATTCGGGAAGTACATTCTCAGACTGTTAAAATATTTGACTGCCATGTACCCTAAAAACGCTATTGCCACAGAAAGTGATAACGCACCAAGCCACCCTTTCTTTTTAACCTGAAAAGCCACAGCGGCTCCGGGAATTGTTAACAGAGTAATTACGAACCAGTATTTATAATTCTGAAAAACAGCAAACCCAACCGGACCGAACAGGGCTTCAACCAAATAGATAAGAGGTTGACTTATAAGGAAAAACACAAATGTTTTTAATACCGCTTCTTTGCGGGAAGTACAGTTCATTATAATAAACATGGCAAATAATATCCACGCTTCGGGATTTATCGCAATGTCCTGAAAAGAAGTGTCTTTTAAAAGGGGAATAAGATTTAATATTGCCGTATATAACGCAGTAACTACGGAGAATATGATCACCTTTGCCCAACTCATGGACAGTTTTCCGAAATATTTTTTCATGATTTTACCTCTGCAAAGTTATTTAATGTTTTTATCAAAATGGGGTTCGTATAAGTGTGTTATGCTTAAGCAACACTACGGATTCCACATGATTTGTCCAGGGGAACATATCCACCGGGCAAATTCGTTCAACCTTATAGCCGTTTGTGGTGAAGGTGAAAAGATCACGGCCCTGGGTTTCGGGATTGCATGAGATATATACTATTTTCTTTACCGAGGATTCAATAAGTTTGCGGATAAATTTTTTATCGCAACCGGCTCTCGGCGGATCTATGAATGCCACGTCAAATTTCAGTTCATTTTTTACCGATTCCGATAAAAAATCAGCGGCGTCAGCATTATAAAAACCGATATTTGAAATATTGTTTATCCTTGCATTTTTTTCGGCATCTTTTATTGCATCTTTAACAAGTTCAACACCGATTACATTTTTAACTTTATCGCTTGCGATAATTCCTATTGTACCTATTCCGCAATAGGCATCAAGGACAGTTTCATTTCCTTTTAAATCGGCAAGTTCGATGGCTTTTGAATATAACACTTCCGTTTGGATGGGATTTACCTGATAAAATGATTTCGGAGAAATAATAAAACGTTTTTTTAATAATTCGTCTTCTATGTAACCTTTTCCGAAAAGGACAATACTTTTTTCACCCAAAGTTAATTTATTTCCTTCGTTCACGTTTAACACAACCGTTGTGATTTCGGGATGAAGTGATAAAAGCATTTCGGTAAAATCTTTTTTTCTCGGAAAAATGACTGATGTTGCAACAAGAACCACCATTATTTCGCCTGTTGAAAAACCTTTTCTTATCAGAACGTGGCGGAGATATCCCGTCCCGTTATGGGGATTGTAAACGGTAATTCTGAATTGTCTTAACAAATTACGGATATCCGCTGCGATTTTACGGGACTCTTTATCTTCAAGGAAACATTTATCCGTTGCAACTATTCCCTGCGTTGCGGACTGATAAACACCTGAAAGTATTCTGCCGTGTTTATCTTTTCTGTAAACGGTCTGAAGTTTATTCCTGTAATTATAGGGATATTTCATTCCGATTATTTTTTCAACACGTCCGTATTTACCCAGAGAGCGGACGCATTTTATTTCTTTGAATTTCAGTTGTTCTTCATAGGTCATATTCTGAAGCTGACAACCGCTGCAACGCTTATAAACATCACAATGTCTGATGCCTGAATTATCTTTCATTATTACCACAACTCCGGTACATCCGTAATTATTCCGTCAACCCCCATTTCGGAAAGTGTGTGCATATCATCACGGTCATTAACTGTCCATGCGTTAACGGTAAGATTATTTTTGTGAGCGGTTTCGATAAATTCTTCATCCACAAACATTACAAAAGGATGAAGTGCATCAAGATTATATTTTTTTGCAAATCCCACATAATCGTTGGCAATTTCGGTTATTCCGGGAGTGTTAAGAGCGTACAGACCTCCTGTACGTATTTTCGGTTCGATTTCCTTACTTTCTTTAAGCAAATCGTGTCCGAAACTGGAAAGAATGACTTGATCCTCCATTGAAAAATCCTGAACCATTTTAATTGTTTCGCTGACGAGATTATTTTTTTCTTTCGGTTCTTTGATTTCAATATTGATAAGTTCCAAATCACGGCTTATCTCCAAAAATTCCGCAAGAGTCATAATCTTTTCGCCTTTAAATTCTTCGGAAAAATAACTTCCGAAGTCGAGATTACGTAACTCTTTAAATGTCATTTCCGAGATAAGTCCGGAACCGTTTGATGTTTCATCGACGGTATAATTATGACAGATTACAATATGTCCGTCCTTTGTAAGATGAACGTCATTTTCAAATCCGTCAACTCCGATTTCCAATGCTTTTTTGAAAGCCGCTTTTGTGTTTTGGGGTGCAAGTTTGTTGGCACCTCTGTGAGCGATAATTTTAGCCATAATATCCTCCCGATAATATAGTATTTTTACGAGGATATTATATCACTTGCTTATTTGTTTGTAAACTTATTTTTTAAATCTTCAATCAATTCCACGATTTTAAAACGAGGTTCGTATTTCGGATTGTTTTTTATCAGTTTAACTTCCTTATTATTTAAGAATAAATCCACATCGGTATTCTTCTGTGCGGCAGGCAGACAAAGGGGCGGAAACATAACGCACCACCAGTTATGACCTTTTCCTTCTCCGATAACAACACGTACCGCCGTATATTTCCCCGCAGGTAATGTATATTTATCATCGTATGTTCTTGTTGTAAAATATTCTTCCGTTACGGATATTTTTACGGGATAATCAAAGCCGTTGTTTTTGATTGTTTTTAATGCGGCTTCTGTTAAAGCATCCTTTTCTTCTTCGATTTTCTTCTGTGCATTTTCTCTTGTAACGGAACCGTCGAAAACATTTTTACCCGCATGTAAAACAGCATCACGTACTTTTAATTTTAAACTTTGGTCAGCCTCGTCATCAGAGTTTGCAATAACATGAAGACGTAACACATCACTGCGGACATCCTTGCAGGTTTCGGCAAAACCGCATATACTGAAAATTATCGCAATGAGGAAAGCGGCAATCAGAGATATTTCAAATGTTTTTGTTTTTGACATAAAAAAACCGTCCTTTCATTTCGTGATGAAATTATTGACGGTTTGAATTCTTTTATTCAGTTGATAAAAAATTTATACAAGGTGCGTTCCGAATTTCATCGGCTCGCAGATAAATATTTCATCGGAAAAAGATTTTAATTCCTCCGAACATTTTTCCGCATCCTTTTTGTTTTCAAATACTCCGTAAATTGTGGGACCGCTTCCGCTCATCAGCGTTAATTTGCAGAAATTATCCCGCATTATTTTTTTGATTTCCACTCTTTCCGGCACTTCGATAACCTGTTCAAACACGTTTGAGGTATGTTTATACATTTCATCATATCTGCCGAATGCGGCATAGTGAAGAATAAGACTTTTATCCGGATGTCTTATGTTTTCGGCAGCATCGTAATCCGAATAAGCCTTTGCGGTGGAAACGGATGATTTCGGTTTAATCAAAACAAAATGACAATCCGGATGATGAGGAAGCGGAGAAAGGACTTGTCCCATATCCTGAGCAAGACAGGTTCCGCCTACGATACAGAAAGGTACATCTGCGCCTGCATTTATTCCGATTTCACAAAGTTGTTCAGCCGAATAATCTGTGTCAAAAAGTTTATTGAGAGCAACCAAAGTCGCCGCCGCATCCGCACTTCCTCCGGCAAGACCTGCCGAAACGGGAATATTTTTTTCGATAAATATTTTCACTCCGGTATTCTTGAATTTGCCGTAATCAAAGAATGCTTTTGCCGCTTTAAAGGCTATATTCTTTTCATCGCAGGGGATTGAACTGTTATTGCAGGAAAATTCAATTATCCCGCTTTTTGTCTTTTCCGCACTGATAATATCATAAAGGTTTACGGACTGCATTATCATCCATAATCCGTGATAGCCGTTATCAAGTTTTGAAAGTATATCAAGGGTAAGGTTTATTTTTGCATAACCTTTTACTTTAACCATTTGCAGACTCTCCTTTATTCAATGGGCACAAGAACAGGTTCCCTCTTTTGGAAAAGAGCAATATTTTTAAATCCGCATTTAAGAGCAATTTCCATTCCTTTATCTATCCCCGCACCGATATGCTCGGCATAATGTGCATCCGAGCCCAGTGTAATATATTCTCCGCCCAGTTCACGAAATCTTTTTACGATTGATTCATCGGGTAATGTTATACCTATTTTCTGACGTAAACCGGAGGTGTTTATTTCCAACGCCTTACCGTTCCGGGCAAGTGCTTTCAAAGCAGAGTCGATCTTATCCGAAAATCTATTTAAATCAACTTTAATTCCTTTATCACCGACGATATATCTTAAAGGATATGTGATGTGGGCAAGTGTATCAAATCTTCCCCATTCTGCAAGAGTGATAATTTCATCAAAATATTCATCAAGTAACGTTTCAATATCACGGTTGTCATAGTCAAGCAGAGCAAAATCGTCAACACCTCTCAGGTTGTGGATCGAACCGATAACCTGATCATAGGCAAAACGGCTCATGATTTTCTCCGCAGTATCGGTATCATAGGTGGGCTGTCCTAATTCTATTCCCGTATTTACAATAAGTTTTCCTCTGTAAGCGGACTTTGCTTTCGATACCTCAAAGAATGAATGAAAATCAGATTGAGCAAAGTCTTTTTCTTCATAAAAATCCACCTCGCAGTGGTCGGTAAATGTTACGGAGCGAAGTCCGTTTTTTTCTGCCGCTTCACACATAAACATTGCCGAGTGATTTCCGTCAAAAGAATTATCGGTATGAATGTGCATATCAACTATGTTTTTAAAACCCATTGTTAAAACCTCACATAATATATTAAACTGTTAATTGAATTTTACCGTTAAAATATGAGTCCCTTTTTCGGAAACAAATTCGGAAAAACCGCCGTCTTTTTTGTAATCCGTTTCCCTGCCGTCAAGGAGAAAATCTTTTATTTCAAAAGGAGTTGAAATGATATTTACATCCGTTTCTTTTTCCTGTTCAAAGGATAAAGAAAATGTTTTGCTTTCGTAATCATAAAAATAGTTTTTTATCTTTCCCGAAACTGCACAGGGGTACGGTCTGATAAAAACTTTCATAAGAGGCGAATTAAAAAAATTCTCCGAATATTGCCAATATGTATTGCTCCATTTATTTAAATCGAAAACGGCAAGAAGATATTTAATGTGAAGGAGCCATTTTTCATCATCACTTGAACCGAAACCGCCCCATTCTCCCACGATAACCGGGACATTTAATCTGTCCTGACTTTTTTTATGTTCTGAAAAAATACCCCCGACACGGTCATTGCTTGCATATTTGTATGAAGGAGTATCAACCATAAAATCGTATGCGTGGGGAGAGAAAATCTGATTGTTCATTCTTTTCCCGTCGATTTTTATTTCCGGGCATGAATAAGGGATACCTAAATTTGAGTAGTAACTGTTTTCAAGAAAAATCAATTTTTCTTTGTCAATTTCTCTGATTTTTTTTGATACTTTTTCCATAAAAGGATGATAAATTTTTGTGTCAAAATCCGCAATGATTTTATCGCTTGAAGAGGTAACTTTTCTTAAAAATTTATACGAGATTTGGTTAAGAATTTTTTCAAGTCTTGATGAAGAAAAAATATTAAGAAACATTTTTCCGTGTTTGATTTCTTTTCCGAAAAGTATTTCTTTTACAACGGAAGATATAATTTTTTTAAAGCATTTTCCTCCTGCGGTTCCCGGGAAAGGTTCGTTAAAAATATCATATCCGATTACATTTCTTTTACCGCCCAGTTTATCAATAATATGACACCAGCAATCAATGAAATGATCCTGCAAACCGATACCGTTATATTCTTTATTATCCCAGAAATTATCAAAGGATTTATGACAGGCTTTTCCCCAGAAATAATCCTCCGCCCAGACAAATCTTGTAGGGTGTGATTTAATTCCGTCTGTCAATACCGCCCATTTCGGAGCACCGTCTCCGTTAGTGATATATGAAAATAAATCCTGATGCATATCAAGAAAAACATATATGCCGTGTTTGGCACAAATGTCAATGATATCACCTATCATATCGAGATATTCATCATTATATTTACCCGGTTCCGGTTCGATTTTAGCCCATGTAAAACCCAGCCTTATGAGATTAAATCCGGATGAAGCAAAGCGAATTATTTTTTCTTCGTCAAGGTCAAAAAAACTTTGCTTTCCGGGTGAAAAAATACTTTTATCAACAATATTTATTCCGCTGAAAATTCTTTCTCTGCCATTGTTATCAACAAGTCTTTTCCCGTCAGCACAAATATTATCCATAAAAACACTCCTTAAATGAAGAATGATTTATTTATAAAAAATATCATAATACATCCATAAAACCGTGTATCTGTTCTTTAAATCTTTTGCAAAAAATAAAGCGTTATTTATCTTGTCTTTCCCGTAAAGTTTTTCAAAATCATTCAGGTCAAGATTTACCGATTCAAGATAACTTTTTATCTTCTCCGACGAGGGGGCTTCCGATAATATTTTTTTGATTTCCCCGAAATTTTCACGGTAAATTTTATTGCGGTCTATATCATACCAACCGAGATTTTTCTGCAGTTCGATTACACTCTTTGATGCTGAAGAATAAACGGAAGAAATTTTATTTTCATAATCCTTTTCATCAAAAATTTTTCTCTCCGGAACAGAGGGGATCTTTAAAATTTTCTCCCTGATTTTTTGTGTGTAAAAACTTGAAAAAGCCACATCAATTCCGTGAAGGAAATAGGGCTTGTTTTCCATAAGTCCCGTGATTTCAAAAAAATGTGATAAATGATGTTCGCTTCCGGAGGCGGGACGGGAATTACCCGCAAAAGACATGGCAACTCCCACCTTTACAAGTGCTTCGGTTAAAATTTTAACGGCATCCTTTTCTCTTTTCAGTAAAGCGGGACCGATATTTTTAACTTTCTCCGCAGCATTAAATGTTAAATCATACACATATTCGCAAAAATATTCTCCGTTAACGGTTGTACTCAGTTTCCAATCGTTCAGGCAGGAATATTTTCCGATAATATCTCCGTAACCGGATTTGATCAAATCCATGGGAGCATCTTTCAATATATTCACATCACCTATAATGATTTCCGGCACATGACAGGAATAAGTGACTTTCATATTATTTATTATCATCGCCGCTCCGCTTGAAGCGTAACCGTCCATGGATGGAGCGGTGGCGATTATTCCGTAAGATAAATTATGTTTAAAACTTACATATTTACATAAATCCTGAATAACGCCGGAACCTATTCCGAGAATAAAATCGGTGGAATTTTTTATAAATTCTTCCGCTTCGTCAATGGCTTTTTCGTCCGGAACGAAAATTTTTTCTCTCTTGTAAATGAGTATATTTTCTATACTTTCCGCAAGAATATTTTTTACTTTTTTTCCGCAGGTTTTAAATGTATTTTCATCGGCAATAATGAGAATTCTTTTATAATTTTCAGTTGCGGTTTTGATTTTTTTCAAAGCATTTTCTTCAATGATGATTTCTCTGATTTCACATACATGTTTTCTTCCGCAAATACATTCATTTATGTTCATTATATCACCTGCAATTTCACTGTTTTGAAAAGGGACTGCCTGATTTTTATATGACAGTCCCGAAAAAACTTATTTTAAATTCTTAATAACGCAATGTTCTTTAACCAGGTCGTGAACACGGTATTCATCTTCGGCAGGAAGATAGAATGCACTGTGTTTCGGATTTCTGCCGGAATCCACAACAGTGTATTCACCGTCAACGATTGAAAGTGCAATATCATTGTCAACCGCAAGACCGTCAAGTTCCTGCATTTTTACGTTTTCAAGGAAATGCTGCCAATCCTCAAAATGAGGGCAGAGAATATAAGGAATAAAATCAAGTCCGTCAAGGAACATAAATCTTCCGTCAAGACCGCAGTTATCGTAACCGTGTCTGCACCAGCACATTGCACCGGAACTCTGACCTGCAATAACAACGCCGTTATCGTAGGCTTCTCTCAAATAAACATCGGCTTTTCTTCTTCTCCATGTTTCGAGAAGGAATTTAAGATTTCCGCCGTCGGCATAAATAACACTTGCGGAAAGAATTGTATTTTTAATATATTCATCTGTTAAAGAATCGTCGGATAAGTAGAGAGATGTACATTCGCTGAAGCCGTGACGAAGGAAATAACTTCTTACGGTTTCTTCGTCATCGTGAGAGTCATGTCCTGCGGTGGGAAGAAAAACAGCTTTCATATTCTCCTTATTATCAACAAGAGAAATGATGTGGTTGATAATGGGATCTTCTTCATTCTCGAAAAAGATTCCGCCGCTTCCTAATACTAATTTGTGCATGGTAATACCTCTTTCTGTATTATAAAAAATTTAAAAAGTTATCGGAATAAAAGCAAATGCAACTGCGACAATCAAAGCAGGAAGCATATTTGCAACACGGATTTTTTTACCCCATACAAGGTTTAATCCGACACAGAAAATAAGAATTGAGCCTATGAGGGAGAGATTTGTCATTGCTACGTCAGTCAATACAGGGCTGATAAGTTTTGCAAGGAGCGTCATACCTCCCTCAAGGATGAAAACGGGAATTGCAGAAAAAACACAGCCCTTTCCCAAAGATGTCGTAAGAAACAAAACGATAATAAAGTCGAGAACGGTTTTAGTGGCAAGAATAGTATAATCACCCCTGATCCCGTCTTCGACGGAACCTATCACAGCCATAGCACCGATGCAAACGGTAAAGGATGTTGTAACAAAACCGTCAATAAAATTGTTATCCCCGGAGTTGCCTGTTTTCCTTTTAAGCCATTCTCCGAATTTTTCAAAAAGCCCTTCTATGTTAATGATTTCACCGATCAGTGTTCCGAGAATAAGAGAGATTACAACGAACATACCCTGTCCGCTTGAAAGACCGTTATTTTTGACGGACATCATTTTTTCCATTGCTCCGGCAATCCCGATAAAAAGAACACTGATACCGCAGGTTTTAGTCATGGAATCTCTGTGGCGTTCCTTAAAGAATTTACCGAAAAAATGACCGGCAATTCCTCCGATAATTATTCCGCCTGTGTTAATAAGCGTTCCGAGACCTGTCATGAATTAACCTCCGAAATGTAATATAAAATATTATACCATATTATTTTCTGTTTTGCTATACTATTTTAAAGATTTATAATGAATTTCTTGACAGTATTATTATTTTGTTATAATATTAACTTTGAGGGTGATGACAAAATGAATAAGAAAATAATATCTTTTTTATCGGTAATGATCATTCTTATCTCCTTTGTTTCCTGCGGAAATAAGGAAGCGGAAAAGAAAAGCCGTATTACCGTAAACGGGGAAGAAATTACAAAGGAAGAAATTGATTATTTTTCTTCAAGAAGTAAAGCGGATGTTATTAACCGATATTCCGAAAAATATAATATAACCGATTTCAGCGACTTCTGGGATAAGGAGTTTGACGGTGTAACACCGAAGGAAGAATTAAAAAATATTGCCGTAGAGGAAGCGGTAAAGGCGAAAATAAAATTATGCCTGATGAGGGACAGTAAAATATATGATGATATCTCATTTTCCGGTCTTGAAAATAAGGCAAAGGAATATAATCTTCAAAACGGTAATTCTCAAAACACCGTGGGCATAAAGACTGTTGACTTAGAACAGTTTTACACTTATTATATTTCAAACGGCGAAATGCAACTTAAAAATATTCTGGCGAAAACCACACTTTGTCCCACTGCGGATGAAATAAAGGATTTCAAATCACGCAACAACGCAAATAATATGTCGGAAGAACTTATCATATCATATATTGTTGCGGATAAATATGAAAAATATATAGATAAACTTGTAAAAGAAGCGGAAATAAAAACGAATTAAAGGAGTTTGAAAATCATGAAAAAAATTATTTCGATTTTACTTTGCCTTACGGTGATTATTGCCTGTGTACCTATGGCATTTGCTACAGGTGTAAATAATGTTTATTATATAGACAGCGTAAACGGAAGTGATTCAAACAACGGAAAAAGTCAGTCTTTTCCCTGGAAAACAGTTGAAAATGTACGTGGGCTTTCGTTAAATCCCGGTGATAAAATTTTCTTTAAATGTGACGGAATTTATACCGTTAATTCCCTTGTGTTGACGTGTAGCGGAACGAAGGAAAATCCCATTGTGATTTCTTCATACGGAAGCGGAAGCAAGCCTCTTTTGACCACCTCATTGAGAAATGATGTTCTTGACTTGATTGACTGCTCTTATGTTACTGTTTCAAATCTTGAAATTACAGCACATAACGGAGGCGGTATCTGGATTAACACAAAAGAAAAAGAGTCCTGCGGAATAAAACTTTTAAATCTGACCGTTCATGATATTCAGAATACCAAAATGAATTCACGTGATGATTATTCAAGTGCAACTTCCGCAAGAGCCTGCGTGCTTGTAAAAACTTTGGCATATCCCAGCAAATCGGTTTATTCCGTTAACGATTTATCCGTTATCGACTGTGAAATGTACGATTGCGGAAACGGTGTAATGCTTTGGGCAGGTTCCTTTACGGAAAACAGCGACAGTCCATGGGGAGAAAATCCCGTAAATGTTCAGATGAATTACGGCAAAAACAATCTTATCAAAAACTGCTATTTCCATGATATGGATGCGGAAGCGATCATTATCGGAATGGCGGAAAATACTCTTGTTACAAATTGCCGTGCCATTGATTGCTGTCAGGGTGTGGGAATGGATGAAAACGGAAATGCAAAATACTATACCGCACCTGTATGGTATTGGGGAGGATATAAAAGCACGGTAGAATACTGTGAAATTTCCGGAGCAAAAAATTTCGGTGATGCCATGGCGGTTGACTTCGATTCATGGACAAATAACTGTACATATCAGTATATTTATTCCCACGACAATGTACGTTTCATGTGTAATAATCCCTACGGCGAACAAGGTCAGCACAACAATGTGGTAAGATACTGCCTTTCCGTAAATGATAACGGCGGAAGAAGTGCCATATCCTGCCGTGATTATGAATACGGAATTAAATTTTATAACAATACTCTTGTAAACTGCCACAGTATTTATCTCGGTCATACGAAAGATGCAACAATAGTAAATAATATTTTCTTCTGTAAAAAGGGATGTTGTGTAAGCGGAGACGGAAAAATGCTTAAATCAAATCTGAATATATCACATAACTGTTATTACGGCGGAGTAATGCCATATTTTGACCTGTTTTCCATGAATACAAAACCCTGCTTTGCGGGAACGGATTATTCGGATCCGAAAAGTTTTATGCTTGCTTACAATTCACCTCTTATCGGTGCGGGAGTTGAAGTCGAGGACGATATCGGCAGAGATTTCTTCGGAAACAGAATAACAAAAAATAATATCGGCTGTTACGGCGGAGGCGGTGTAAACGTAAAGGTTAAGACCGAAAATATTATTGAAAAAATTATCAGACTTTTTTCAGATGCTTATTACGTGGTACAGGCAGATTTAAACAGAAATAAATAATGCTATCTGAAATGAATCAGACAGCATTAGAAAGAGAATAGATTATGCAAAATGAAATCATGAATCAGAATAATGATTTTAATAAAATACTTTCCATTATCAGCGATGCTCGGTCAAATGCCTTAAAAGCGGTAAACACCGAACTTATTAAGATGTATTGGAATGTGGGTGAATATATTTCCGGTCTTTGTGCCGAATCATCATTTGGCGATAAAATCATTGATGAAGTGGCGGCATACATAGCCGAAACTTCGCCTGAAATCAAAGGATTTACCCGTCGTGGGCTTTACAGAATGAAGCAGTTTTATGAAACCTACAAAGATGATGAATTTGTGTCAGCACTGCTGACACAAATCAGTTGGTCAAATCATCTGCTAATTTTATCGGGTTGTAAAACGGCGGAAGAACGCCATTTTTATATGGAACTCTGTGCAAAGGAACAGTATTCTTATCGTGAACTTAATCGACAGATTGAAAGTGCATATTACGAACGCTACAAACTGTCGATGGGTAAACAACCGCCGGAATTGGTTGATTCCAAAGTGCGAAATAGCATTCTTGACACCTATGTTTTGGAGTTTCTTGATTTGCCGGGTGAATATTCAGAAAAGAATTTACGAAAAGCCATTATAGAAAACTTAAAGCAGTTTATTCTTGAATTCGGAAAAGATTTCACATTCATAGGTGAGGAATACAGAGTGCAGGTCGGCGGTCAGGATTTTTATATTGATTTGCTGTTTTATAACCGTGCTCTTTCGTGCCTTGTACCGATTGAACTTAAAATAGGCAAATTCAAGCCGGAGCATATCGGTCAAATCAATTTTTATCTGGAAGCATTGGATCGAGATGTCAAAAAACCAAATGAAAATCCGAGTGTCGGTCTTATTCTTTGTGCAAGTAAAGACGATGCGGTGGTAGAATATGCTCTCAGCCGTAGTTTGTCTCCCACACTTGTTTCTGATTATACGCTTTGTCTGCCTGATAAAGAGTTATTGCAAAACAAATTACGAGAACTTACTGATATCGCACTTGAAAATGAGAAGGAGCAATAAATACTGCTATAATAAGAGTCGGGGCTATGTCGAAAATGCACAGCCCCGTTTATTTATTCAAACTTATAAAATTCAGTTGTATCAACATTTCTGTATTCGTGTTTTTCATAAAAACCGATCAGATTATTGTTGTCATTTCTGAGGGCGATCATGTAAACATCTTTGTTCTGCTTTTCGTTATAAAACGTATGAATTATATTATTCTTTTCATCTTTGTTAAACCATTCAATAACTTTATCAATAAGTTCGTTTGATTTACCGTCATGGCAGTTTTTCAGGTTTTGTCCCGTTAAATCTTTATGATAAATTTCTATTGCTTTGGGATTCATATAAACGATTTTGCAATTTACATCGCAAATTACGATGGGCGTTACATCCTGATGTACAAGGCTTTTAAAAAGTTCGTTCAGCATATTTATCACCTATATTATTTTCGTAACGGAAAAGCCCGACTGTTCTATCGCACTTTTTATTGTGTCATCCGAAATGTCTTTATCGCAGGATATTTTTGCAATTCCTTTTCTTAAAATGACCTTCACTTTTTTAACTCCGTCAAGGCTTGAAAGCACTTCTTCAACTCTTGCACTGCAATGTTCACAATGCATACCTTCGATATGGATTTCTTTTTTCATCTGTTATCACTCCTTAAAAAAATTCAGACTTAAAGCATTTAATACAACACAAACGGAACTTAAACTCATTGCCGCAGCGGCAAACATGGGATTAAGCACGATCCCGAAAGCGGGAAAAAGAACACCGGCGGCAACGGGAATACCGATACTGTTATAAATCAATGCCCAGAAAAGATTCATTTTTATTGTTCTCAGCGTTGCCTTACTGAGTTTGATTGCGGTAACCACATGGGATAATGTGTTTTTTGTTAAAACGATATCGGCACTTTCAATCGCAATATCCGTACCGTTTCCCACGGCAATACCTACGTCTGCCGAGGCAAGGGAGGGCGCATCATTTATACCGTCTCCCACCATAACGGTGAATTTTCCCTCCTGTTTCAACTTTGAAATAAACTTTTCTTTTTCTCCGGGAAGCATATTGAAAATTACATTTTTTATTGATGCTTTTTCAGCAATATCCTTTGCGGAATATTCATTATCTCCCGTAAGCATATAGGTTTCTTTCCCCATGGAATTAAGTGTTTCGATTGCACAACGGCTGTCATCTTTTATTTTGTCGCCGATATAAATTATTCCCAAAAGATTATTTTCATCGGAAATATAAACGGAACTTTTTGCAGGTTTTATAATATTATCCGCTTCGGAAATATTTATATTTTTTTCTTCCATAAGTTTTTCGTTACCCGCAAAATATATTTCTCCGTCAATACAGCCTGACAATCCTTTTCCGGGAAGAATTTGAATTTCATCACAGGGTGTGAATTGAATATTTTTTTCTTTACATTTTTCAGTTATTGCCCCGGCAAGAGGATGCTCCGATTTCGATTCAAGGGAAGCGGCAATTTCAAGCAGTTTGTTTTTTTCACAATGTATGCAAACAGTGTCCGTAACAAAGGGTTTTCCCTCTGTTACCGTACCCGTTTTATCAAAGACGATTGAATCTGCCCTGTGGAGCATTTCCAGGGTTTCCGCCGATTTAATCAGAACTCCGTGTTTTGCTCCCACACCGAATGATACCATAATCGCCGCAGGAGTTGCAAGCCCCAAAGCACATGGGCATGAGATGACCAGAACGGAAATTGCTCTCGATAAAGCAAAGTCCGGACTTTGCCCCGCAAGGAGCCATACTACGGCGGTAATAACACCGATGACGATAACTGTGGGAACAAAAACACCGCTTATTTTATCCGCAGTTTTGGAAATGGGAGCCTTTGACTGACCTGCCTGTTCGACTAACGATACAATTTCCGCAAGGGTTGTATCTTCACCCACTGCGGTGGCTTTTATTTTAATAAATCCGTTAAGATTGATACTTCCGGAAATAACTTTGTCATCTTTTGCAACATCTTTCGGCACACTTTCTCCGGTTATGGCAGAGGTGTCAAGACTTGCATTCCCGGATAAAACCACTCCGTCAACGGCAATGCTCTCACCCGGTTTTATTAAAACAATATCACCGAGCATTACATCTTCAAAGGGGACTGTTTTTTCTTCGCCGTTCACTTCCACCGTAACTGTTTTCGGAGATAATTCCGAAAGTTTTTCAAGTGCGGAACCTGTACGGGATTTTGCCTTTGCTTCAAGAAATTTTCCCAACGTAACAAGGGTTAAAATTGTTGCGGCGGATTCAAAATATAACTGATGCATATAATGATGTGAAAGTTCCGTAAGAGAATTTATGTCGGCATAAACGATTACACCTATTGCATAAATTCCGTAAACCATTGCCGCAGATGAACCTATGGCAATGAGAGAATTCATATTAGGGCGTCCTTTGAATAAAGAACGAAAGCCGTCGGTAAAATATTTTTTATTTATAATGCACACCGCAAAGGACAGAACAAATTGAGAAACGGCAAACACCAATGGATTATTTCCGATAAAATCCGGAAGCGGCAGAGATATCATGTGTCCCATTGAAATATACATTAAAAAAGCAAGAATAATCCCGGAGAAAATTACTCTTTTCAACAGGGATTTTTTTTCTTTTTCTCTTAATATTTTTCTTTTTTCCTTCATTGCCGAGGCGGAATATATTTCTGCGGTAAAGCCTGCTTTTTCAACTGCGGAAATGATTTCAAAATCGGTGATTTTTTTCGGATTAAATTCTACGCTCATGGAATTTCCCAGAAGATTTACGCTTACGTTTTCAACGCCGTCTAATACGCCTACCGCACGTTCAACCGCCGCACTGCATGCGGCACAAGACATTCCTCCCACGTAGTATTTTTTCTTCATCATTTACGGCTCCTTTGCGTAAAAATTGCTTTCCCATGCGGGAATATAGGGATGCTGTCTGAAATAAAAACGGTAGTTCGGATTTATCGAATGTATCTTTAACGGTAAAGCGAACATATCCTCATTCCTGTGATAAGCACATACATAAAGTTTCGGAGAATATTTTTTGATCGTTTTCTCCGCTCCGGTAATCGCTTCAAGTTCACTGCCTTCGATATCCATTTTAAGCAGGGTGATTTTTTCTTTTATCAGACTGTCAATGGCTTTAACGGGAATTTCCTCTCCCGTGATGTCAAGTTTTGACTGTCTGCCGGCGGTTTTTCTGAAAAAAAGTATATCATCCTTTGACCATGCACCTAAATTCAAACATTCGACAAAATCAAGGTGTGAAGTGTTTTTCAGAAGTTTTGCGAAATTCTTTTTATCCGGTTCGAGTGCCGTAATTTTTTTCGGATAACCGTGGGAGTTTTCGATAAATTCTTTGACCGTATCACCGTTATAGGCACCTAAATCTATTATAACATCATTTTCGTTAAGATTTAATATGTTTTCGTAAACTTCTTTTTTGGGAGAGAAGGAAGAAAACAGATATTTTATTTTTCCGCTGATTTTAAAATTTATTATATTGATAAAAGTTTCTTTTGATTTTTCATCGGAAAGCAAGTTATAAACCGCTTCAAATTTATCCGCATTTTCATCAAAAAATTCTCTTGTAAAAAGTCCTTCTCCCGCAACGGGAACGGTGAGAGAAAGCAGAGTATGTTCTTCGGAAATTTTAAGTACGTTTTCCAAATCCTCTTTTCTTTGCAAAGCGAATGTCATTACAATAACAAAGTCATCATATTTTTCACAGATGTCGGAATATTTTAAAACTTTTTTTCCGTGAAAACTATGACCTCTTACGAAATTATCACTTGCAAAAATATCAGAAAAATTTATTCCGTATTCATAAAATTTTTCTATTATCATATCGGCACCGTTTCCCATTCCGTAAAGGATAACAGGTCTGGTTTCATCTTTAAGTTTATTCCAAACGGTAGTTTCGATAATTCTTTCTCTCATAATTCCTCCGAAAAAAAGATTGTTGCATTCGGCACAGACCGAAAAGAAAAAACAGACTGATTTTGATTGTCAGCCTGTTTTTATTTATAAGTGCGTACTTACTCACCACTTTGAGTGGCTGTTGATTCACAAAACCGTCCGTAAGAACGAGCCTCGTTTCAGACAGTCCTATTTTATCAATATTTTTCCATACTGTCAACACTCAGCACGAAAACAGTTGCACCGCCTACGTTGACTTCCTTTGCAAATTCACCTTCACGCAGATTGGTG
>JAZUKF010000049.1:0-6699 GCA_045643165.1 Acutalibacteraceae bacterium
TGCAGAAAAAGATTTCTTCGTCCCGAAGGCGTACACAGGTACGTCGAGAGGGCGAAAAATCTTTTAGAAAAATAATTATAATCAACAATCCGATAATTCAAAAAAGTTGTTAAAAGACACAATACGAATATCTTTCAACAACTTTAAAATAACTATAAAAAATATTATTTTTCGATCTGCGCAAAATTCAAAGTATAACTTCTTTGCCGGTTTCCGCAGATTTATACACCGCACAAAGGATTTTGATCATATCAATCCCCTGCTGCGGTTTAAAGCAAGGCTCTTTGCCTTCGATAACAACATCATAGAAATTACGAAGGTTCTTTGCATGCTCATGGTCAGAGCCGGAATGGAATTTGATATCATTTGTATGTCCGTATTCTTCGCTGAAAAATTCAAGGTCGCCGTCATCCCATGTCAAACCTGCTTTTGTGCCTCGAAGTTCAACAAATCTATGTTCCTTTTTAATATTACTTGCCCAGCTGAATTCAATCTGAAGCTGTGCACCGTTTTCAAAACGTATCGTACCCATGGCAAGGTCCTCAACATCAAATGTACCGCCCTGAACCTTATCACCGAAATCGGAGTTAACAGAATCACTGGTATCAGTATCCGCAAACTTGCAATATGTTGTTCCCGTTACCGAAACGGGCTTGGGGTTACCCATAAGCCAGATGGCAAGGTCAATCATATGAACGCCTAAATCAATAAGCGGACCGCCGCCTGACTGTGCTTTCGTTGTGAACCAGCCGCCTTTTCCGGGAATTCCTCTGCGACGTTGCCAGCCACAGCGACCGCAATAGATTTCACCGAGTTTTCCGTCTTCGATATACTTTTTAGCAATAACGGAAGAATCGTTAAAACGGTTATTTCTCATAATCATAAGAGTTTTTCCCGCTTCTTCTGCGGCACGGTTCATTTTTAAAACCTCTTCAACATTTACAGCATCGGGCTTTTCACTGAACACGTGTTTCCCTGCACGGAAAGCATCAACCGCAATGATTGAATGAAGATAATTCGGTGTGCAGATATCAACGGAATCAATACTTTCATCCTTAAGCATTTCCTTATAATCGGTGTAAACATCGGCATTGGGGAAATATTTATTTCTGACATTTTCCGCACGTTCTGTAATAATATCACAAAGTGCGACAACTTCAACTCTGTCATCATTAAGATATTCATAAAGATGAGCACCGTTAAATATTCCGCCGCAGCCTATAATTCCTACTCGCCATTTTTTCATACTGTTAACCTCCGTAACATTAAATATTTTGATGATTTAATTATATAAAAAAATTTCCGAAAAAGCAATAGAAAAATCGGTCGCAACCAAAAAAGATTGCGACCGAAAATATTATTTGTTTAATAAAGTCATCAGGAAATTGATAATTCTGATAATCCATTGAATGAGCGAATATGTAACATTAACCTTTACTTCACGTTCAATAGTATTATTGAAAGAATCGGTAACGACACATTTAACCGTTGTGGAACCCTTTGCAACGCCGTAAAGATTTCCGTTTGCATCGACCTTTACGATATTTTCATCCGCAGAAGTGTATGTAACGGTATAAACCGCACCCTCGTCAGCAGAGATTTCGGGAGTAAGAACACCTGTTTTCTGATAATAAATCGTTGTTTCTTTAAGTTTAACATCATTTACCATCGGTCTTACAACAGGGATGATTTCTCTTGAAAGTTCAATCTTACAATACTCACATTTATAAACCATAACTCCTGTTACCGTTGCTGTAGGAGCGGCAATGATAGTACCTTTATCTTTTTTATGTCCCGTAACGGGGATAATCTCCGTACCCATATCCATTTTGCAGTATTTACATTTAAATGATTTTAATCCTGTATTGGTACAAGTTGCGGGAGTTGTAACGGTACCGTCATCCTTTGTATGTTCTTTCTTTGCGATTTCTTCCGTCTTAAAAACGTTCTTACAAACAGTACATGTATAAACCATTATGCCTGCTCTGTCGCAAGTTGCTTCAAGCTGAACTTTTCCGCCGTCGGAAGTATGTCCGCCGAGTTCTTTGATATCCTTTTTCTTTGTATAATCACAACGTGTACATTTTTCAAGAGTGTATCCACGTGTCTGACATGTTGAAGGAATATCCTCTTCAACGGTATTATGACCGAGAGCAGGTGTTACAGTACCTGTACAAACAAGACAAATTTGAGGAGTTGTACATGTTGCCGCCGCACCGGGAGTATGTCCCTTTGCGGGTTTCAACTGCTTTTTACATGTGATACAAAGCTGAGGCTCCGTACATGAAGGCTCTTCACCCGGAGTATGTCCCGTAGCATCCGTTTCATTATAAGAAATCATATACTTACAATATTTACATTCATCCTTCGTATAACCCTTTTCTTCACAACCGGGTTTTACAACAGATGTTACCATATCATGAGTATGATATTTTGTATCAAAATTGCTTAAAAGCTGAGGATGTTTCATTTCATATCTTGAATCAATGAACCATGTTTTATCAAAATCAAGATACTGATATGCACTCTTTTTACTGATAGTTTCTGTAAAAATAAGGATAGTTGTAACATCATCGGTATTGTATTTTCCGTTTTCGGCTGTACCGTAAAGGTAGTAGCATTTTTCATTTTCGCCGTAGGAAATACCGGAAACAACAGGAGTACCTCCTGTTCCGATAAGGCTGCCGAAATTCATAGAATAAGATACCTTTCCGCCTGACAAACCTGCAATACCGGAAACGTATGTTTCGTTCACCTTGTTGCCGTTTTTAGTGGTGGGAACAGTTTCGGAAGTGATTTTTCCGTCATTGTAACAGTTCTCAACCGCAACATTTGAATATCCCAAAATACCGCCTGCGTAAGAAACGGATTTTGCGTCAATTATTGTTTCTCCTTCGACAGTGGCTGTGCTATTTGCCGTAACATCTCCCATGTTATAGCATTTTACTACTTTTGAATCATTCGATGACATATATGCGGAAATACCGCCCGCATATTGATTTGATGTAACCGCTTTTACGGAACTTTTTACAATTATTTTACCGGAAACAGCTGCATTGTTCGCACAGTTTTCGATAGTTGAAGTTCCGAGAACCTTACCGACAATACCGCCTGCAAATGCAGATGAATTTTCACCGCCCGGCTCATATACCTGTATAACCGCTCCGGATACAGATGAATTTGAAATTTTCGCTCCGTCATACAATCCCACAATACCGCCTGTGTATTGAGATTTTGAAATAACGGATGATTTTATTACGTTGACATTATTTATGTTTCCGGATGAACAGCCGGCAACAACGCCTACAGAAAGATTTGATGAAGCTGAAACGATGTTTGCATCTTTAATTGTAAGATTTTTGATAATACCAACCGTTTCACCGAAAAGTCCTATGTAATCACCTGCGGCATTTTCGATGCGAAGGCCTGTAATTGTCTTACCGTTTCCGTCAAAAATACCTGAAAACTTTGCGGCACCGTTTCCGCCGAGAGGTTTCCAGCCATGACCGTCAAAGTCCATAATTCCGCCTGATTTTGTATAATTTGTCAAGTCAATATCACTCATAAGAATGTAATTGCTTGTGGGATTTTTGCTGATGGCGGAAAGTGCCTCCGCACTGTAAATACCGATATAGCCCTCCGGAATAACATCTTCGGCAAAAACTGCCATAGGTAAGATGCCGGCTACCATCAATAACGCTAAAATCAATGATAATGCTTTGTTGAATTTTTTCATTTTTTCTTCCTCCGTTTATAATTATTTCTTTTTTGTTGTGTTGCCCTGCTGAAAAATTCTTCGGATTTCACCGCCTTTTAATATATATGTTTTGCAAAAATAACATTATTTTTTAAAAATAAAATAATATCACTTTTTTGTATTTTCACCATTATATCATTCTCATAGTCCGTTTAACGGGACTTTCATACGTTTTTTAATATATTAACAGAATTATACCATATTATTTTGAAAAAGTCTACCAAAATACAAGAGGAAAAATTCCTGATTTTTTTGTGCAAATGATACATCAACTTAAATCAAGCGGTAATTCATACCCTTCCTCAGGGAAAGTAAATTCGGAATATTTCGAGGGTGCTTCGGTTTTAGGAGTTTGAACAGTTGTTTTTTCCGTAGTTTTAACAGTATGCTTTCTTGTAACCGGTTTCTTCTCAGGTGTAACCGTTTCGGGTTCTTTAACAGTAACGGGCTTTTCAACTATTTTTGCCGTTTCCGATTCCTTTTCGGTAGCAAAAACTTTTTCCTCCGATTTTTCGGTGGTAGTTTCTTCTGTTATTACAGCAGAAGTTGTTTCATCAACATCATCTGTCTTTGCGGAACATGCGGAAAATACAACAGTCAGAGCAAGTGCGAGAAAAATAAGTGCAAGAAATTTTTTCATAAATATTACCTCCAAACATTATTCTAATTGTAACACAATAAATTATTAAAATCAACATGATAAATTATTAAAATCAATGTATAATAAATTAACAATACTTTGAAATCTTTATAATTATTCTATTTACTTTTTTAATGATATATGGTATATTTATGTAAGAAACAAATGGAAGGAGAATTATCAATGAAAAAAAGTATCAAAAGTTTTATTTCGATTTTGCTTGTAATTGTCAGTCTGATTTCCGTTTTCGGATGCACAGGCGTATTTGCAACAGAGGATTTTGAACTTCCCATTGACTTTGAAGGAGGTTCTCATACTCATAATTTCAATGTTAAAGGTAAAGTTGTTGCTCCCACCTGCACGGAAAAGGGATATACGATTTACAAATGTGCCTGCGGAGAAATGACAAAGAAAAATTATACCGCCGTTATCAGTCATAAGGCGGGAAGTTGGGAAATCACAAAGCCCGCCACATTCACTTCGACCGGACTTAAAGTGCAGAAATGTACAATGTGCGGCAAGGTTCTGAAATCGGAAACCATTGCAAAATTATCTCACGGTCAGGTTTATTCCGTAAAAACAGATGACGTAACAATGTATTACAAGGATTCATCGAAAATCCCCACCGCCATTGACATCGACAAGGGAATAAAATACACGGTAAAATATGTTTCATCCGACAGCAGTATCGTTTCCGTTGATGAAAAAACAGGTGAAATAAAAGCACTTAAAAAAGGTACCGCAACCATTACCTGTACGGTACAGGATTCATACAAAAATGTTGTTAAATCAACAAGCACCGTTACGGTAAAATATTCATTTGTGCAGTTATTTATTATTATTTTCCTCTTCGGTTGGATTTGGTACATTAAATAATTTTATTCAGAGAGATGATTTTATGAAAAAATTATATAAGATTACGGCGATTATTCTTTCTGTCATATTGATTTTCTCCGTATTCGCCACGGTGTCTTTCGCCGCAGATAAAGCAAAAACACCGGAAACTACTGTTTCATCCGAAAAAGAAAGCAAAGATGATACAACACAAAAAGACAAAGAGAAAAAAACATATAAAGAATGTCTTGATGAAAAATGGGAAATGACATGGGATATGATAACCGGTAATGTTGACCTCTCCGAATATGAGGGGTTCGGTTTCAGTTATGCTTACTTCGGCTTTATCTTTATCCCCGTACTTTATCCGTTAAAACCGCTATTAAAGGTTATAATTCCGGTGGCAGGAATATTAAATACGGTATTTGTTCCTCTTGAAGCCGGAATAATGTATCTTAATCAGTAATATTTCCCTAATTGAATATTTAAAAATGGGCTGTAACGAAATATAAAAATCGTTACAGCCTCATGTTTTTAGTATCTTCCGATTTCTTTCAACGGCAACTGCTCAAAATTCGGTATAATATCATAGACGATACTGTTTTCCTTTATGGAATAATCTCCGTTATACAAATCGGTGAAAATATCATTTTGTTTTGTGAGTTTATATACGGCATTGTTATTTACAGTGCTGTATTTTTTAGGACATTCATCTAATCTGCCGATACTTCCCGTAAGATTTACTATCAGATTTCCCGTAACATTACTGTATGCCGGATTGGGAACAAAATTCGGATCATCCGTATTGTTAAAATCAAAACTGAACCTTGTCATCTGTGGAAAAGCCTTTTCCCAAATTTCCGTCTTATAGGGAGAATTCTCCAAAACAGTCCACATATCTCCGCCTTCTTTTGAGGAATGGGTGAACCATCCGCCGAAAACTCCGTCAATGGCTCGCTGGTCATAGGAAATTGAAGCATCATTACAGTTGATTATTATATTATTTCTTACATCGAGATCACGTCCGCCACCTAAATGAAGCCCAATACTGGGCACGTTTACCAAAAGGTTTCCGTAAACCGTCTGTCCCGACAAAGCATCGTCAAGATAAATTCCGCAGGGAGAATGTATATCCGAACCCAGATCATATATGGCATTATACCTGATTATATTAC
The DNA here is from genome assembly GCA_045643165.1 of Acutalibacteraceae bacterium. Taxonomy (GTDB): domain Bacteria; phylum Bacillota; class Clostridia; order Oscillospirales; family Acutalibacteraceae; genus SIG575. Next base: position 6,407 of record JAZUKF010000049.1, read on the forward strand.
CGTACCAGTCCCAATGTCTGCCGGAATATATTGCACCCGCATCATCAGACAATAGACAAACGTCATGAATAAGATTATATTCAATTATATGATTGTTTCCGCCGTATGTTATTGCCTCATGGGGAGAATTATATATTTCGTTATGTGAACAGATATTTCCTACACCGCCTAATGAAACGGCAGGCTGATATGTCTGATAAATTTCCGACCAATCGTGAATAAAATTATTATCCGCTTTATTATTACCCGGTTTCAGCGTTTCTGTATCACCGCCGTTAAGGGTTATTCCGCCT
>JAZUKF010000050.1:0-11578 GCA_045643165.1 Acutalibacteraceae bacterium
TTCTAAATTTTTATTATATCAAAAAAATTATAATAATACAATATTTTTTACAATACTTTTTGTAAATCATTTTAAGATTAAATATGAACAAAAATTTCATATATGAAATAATCCAATTATCTTAATATGAAAGCGGTATGCCGAGGACGGCATAGCCTACGGATAATTGTTTTATAAATATTTACATCAAAAATCCCCCACCGAAGTGAGGGATTTTTTATACCGATAACAGTTTATCTTTGAATTGTTTTCTCCTTAAATATGTTTTTGACAGCAATCATAAATAAAATATTTTTTGTTATCGGAATTTTAATACCAAATCCAGCCGAAGAGGAAGATAACAATCAGCCACTGACCGAAGGAATATTTTACATTTACCGTGCAGGTATCGGAAACGGTGTTGCCGTACTCGTCTGTTACGGTGCAGGTGATCGTTGCGGAACCTCTCTTTAAACCTTTGACATTACCGTTATTGTCAACGGTTGCAACACTTTCATTTGATGAAGTGTATGTTACGGTATAATTTACACCGGTGTCCGCTTTAATATTCGGGTTGATTGTAGTTGATTTATTTTTATTGACAGTTACATCTGATACCTGAACAGAACTTACTTTTCCTTTGACTTCAACGACTGCATAATGGCTGAAATGGTCAGTTTCAAATTCGATAAATTTACCGACAATTTTCGTTGGCAGATTTTGAGTTGTTCCGTTTACGGAATCAATATAAACTACAATAAGTTTTTCCGAATTAAATCCCTCCGGAATGGGTATTTTTACTGTTACTTTTCCGTCAGGTTGAACTTTAACACCGTCTTTTAACGGGGTAATATCAAATATTTTCGATTTGGTTTCACCAAACTTTTCACTGATGATCTGAACAGACTTTCCGTCGGTTATTTCAGACACTTCAATTACCGTTCCTTCTTCAAATTCATCAGAACATTCTATTGAAATTCCCGTATCCTTATCGGTAATTGCCGATTGTATATCACTATAATGAACAGTTGCTTTTGTTAAATCATCATTATCTGAACCGATATTGATTTTATTCCACTGTTCTTCTGTGCCTGAATAATAAACATCTGTTAATTCATAACACAGGTAAAACGCATAATCTCCGATGTTTGTAACGCTATTCGGGATTGTTATGCTTGTTAATTCGGTGCAATACCAAAATACACCAAATTCAATATTTGTAATACTGTCGGGAATAGTGATGCTTTTCAGTTTATGACATCCCAAAAACGCCTTTTCTCCGATATTTGTTACACTGTCAGGAATTGTAACGCTTGTTAATCCGGTGCAATCTGCAAATGCCCATTCTCCGATACTTGTAACACTGTTCGGAATTGTGATGCTTGTTAATCCGGTGCAATCATAAAATGCTTCATCTCCGATACTTGTAACACTGTTCGGAATAGTGATGTTTGTTAAATCTTCGCAACGATCAAATGCAAAAAATGCAATCGTTTTAGTACCGGATTTTATCGAATAACTTCCGGATATTGATTCTTTTGCTTTAATCAAATGATTACCGATATATAATACTCCGTTTTCCCAATTTGATGAATTATTATAATATCCGGTATTTTTAAATACATCTTGTCCGATACTTATAACACTGTCGGGGACTGTAATGCTTATTAATCCGGTGCAACCTTCAAATGCCCTATTTCTGATATTTGTTACACTTTCCGGAATAGTAACGCTTGTTAATCCGGTGCAGTAATAAAATGCTTCCATTCCGATACTTGTAACACCTGATTCAATTATTACTTTTTTTATTGATGGATTATTGTAAAAAGGTGAATAATCATAATAATATTCTTCATAATTATACATCTCCCCAGTTCCGCTGATAGTCATGGTACCGGTGGAAGAATCAAATTTATAATAAACATTTTCGCCACACGGATTACCTTGAGGCTCATCAAAATGAACAGTTGCTTTTGACAAATAATTATGGTCATAACCGGCATTGATTTTATTCCAATGTTCTTCTGTATCCAAATAATAAATATCTGTTAAATTATCACAGAATACAAAACAATCCCACCCTATACTTAAAACACTCTTCGGAATTGTTATGCTTGTTAAACCGCTACAATAATAAAACGCTTCTTCTCCGATACTTGTAACACTGTCGGGGATCGTTATGTCTGTTAATCCGCTATAATAAAATGCATTATCTCCGATACTTGTTACACTGTCAGGGATCGTGATACTTGTTAAACTGCTACATCTGGCAAATGTTCCTTCTCTAATATTTTTAATACCATTCGGGAATGTAATGCCTGTTAATTCAACACAATTGTCAAACACCCAATCACCCATACTTATTACACTGTCAGGAATTGAAATGCTTGTTAATCCTCTGCAACTGTCAAATGCAAAATTTCCGATATTTGTAACACTGTTCGGAATTGTTATGCTTGTTAATCCGGTGCAATTTTCAAATGCATAATCTGCAATAGTTTTAGTACCGGATTTTATCGAATAACTTCCGAATACTGATTCTTTTGCTTCAATCAAATGATTACCGATATATAATACTCCGTCTTCCCAATTTGAGGAATTATTATAATATCCGGTATCTTCAAATGCTTCTCTTCCGATATTTGTAACACTATCGGGGATTGTGATACCCGTTAATCCGGTGCAATCACTAAATGCCCAAACGGCAATAGTTTTAGTACCTGATTTTATTGTATAACTTCCTAAAATTGATTCATCTGCTTTAATCAAATGATTGCCGATATACAATACTCCGTTTTCCCAATTTGAAGAATTATTATAATATCCCGTATCATAAAACGCATATTCTTCGATACTTTTAACACTGTCAGGAATTACTATGCTTGTTAATTTAGTGCAACCGTAAAATACTCTTTCTTCGATACTTGTAACACTATTTCCTATTGTTGCATCTGTTAATCCGGTGCAGTAATAAAATGCATTATCTCCGATACTTGTAACGCTGTCCGGGATTGTTATACTTGTTAATCCGGTGCATCTTTCAAATGCATATTTTCCGATACTTTTAACACTGTCAGGAATTACTATGCTTGTTAATCCGGTGCATTTGTAAAACGCATTTTCTCCGATAGTTGTAATACCGGATTCGATTATTACTTCTTTTATAGATAAATTCTCATAAAAAGGTGAGTAATCCCATACAAAATCATACATCTTCCCCGTTCCGCTGATAGTCAAGGTACCGGTGGAAGAGTCAAAGATATAATTAACATTTGCTCCGCAATTTCCGCTCGATTCAAGTGCATTTGACTTAACACCGAAATCGAGCCAGCTGAAATCAATGTTTTTCAGCCAATCAAAATTGAGTTTTGCTATTTCACCCATAGGTGCTACGGAAATTACCGTAAGAGCGATAAGGAATGATGCCAAAAATTTTTTTACATTTCTGTTCATAATTTTCCCTCACATTCATCAGTATTTTTCAAATATATTTGAAAACACTGATATTATACTCAAATATTGAGTATAAGTCAATACTCAATCTTTGAGTGTTGTAATATTAACACCGGGTGATAATAATGAACTATAGAGAAAGGCTTAAATCAATCCGTGAAGACAAAGATTTAACTCAAAAGCAAGTCGGAATGATAATTAACAAATCTCAACAGGGATATAATCACATAGAAACCGGCAGGGCTGAACTTAAAATTGATGATTTAATTGCTCTTTGCAAATTTTATAATCTTTCATCCGATTATATTATCGGACTCTCTGATGAACCAAAATTATCATTTTAAAAAAGCAATTAAAATTACGGCTCTGTTTAGGCTGGCGGTGATACCTGTCGATATAAAAATTTCCCCTCTTCCAATCAAAAAAAGGGGGAATTTCGGTAAAAAAACAATAATTTCAGTGTGAATTATATTTTTCGGGACGTCGAAGGCGCCAACACCTACGCTCGACATATAATTTTTATCAAACTCCGTAGGGCAGGTGCTTGCTCCTGCCGTAATGAAATTATCCGTTTGACGAAACATTGTAAAAATCGGTATTGTTTCAGTCAGGCAATCCCTCAGTCAACTTCGTTGACAGCTCCCTTTACACAAGGGAGCCGGACAAATCATTGGTTTGAGCGGTGCCGAAAAACACATATATCTATATATCTATTTATCTATATATCTATCGTCTAAAAAAAGAGTGTTTTCCGAAAACATTTTTCGAAAAACACTCTATCAGGTTTTGTTTATTTACTGAATATTCCGAGAATTGTTGCTTCGAGATTTTTCTCTGTTCCCTCGGGAGCAACGGCTTTTACGGATGCCACATAATCCTTTCCGTTTACAAAGAAATATGTACCTGCGTCATCGCCTTCCAGAACGAGGAGAATTTTATCATAAGTAATTTCTCCTTTAAGGAACTCAAATGCTATCTTCTTTTTGGCACTGTATTTAACAATATAGCACTTACCCTTTGTGGCAAAAGACTTTTCAAAATCGGCAGAGCCTTTTGTCTTTGATTCTGCAAAGCCGTCTCTTCTCATGCTGTCATTCATTGCGGCGATAGCGAACATTTTGTTCTTTTCGGTAGCAACTGTTTTCTTTCCGTCAAGATAAATCGCTGCCGACTTTACATCCTGATGCGCAATGGCATACTGAGAGGAAGAAAGATACTGCTTTGTAGTTGCGGGAGCGGCGGTGGTAGCTGCGGTGGTGGTTTCCGGTTCTTTTACAGTTGCTTTTGTGCAACCGAACATACAGGAAAGTGCAACCGTACAGGCTACACAGCCGACAACAAATCGTTTACAATTCATAATATTACCTCCAATAATATATTTAAACATTAAATCTGAACAAAACTATATCCCCGTCATTCATAACATAATCTTTACCTTCACTTCTGACGAGTCCTTTTTCTTTGCAGGCGGTCATGGAACCGTTTGCCATCAATTCATCATAAGAAACAACCTCTGCTCTTATAAATCCTCTTTCAAAATCGCTGTGTATTTTACCGGCAGCCTGAGGTGCTTTCGTACCCTTTGTTATAGTCCATGCTCTGACTTCGGGTTCGCCTGCGGTAAGATAAGAAATCAGTCCTAAAAGATTATAACTTCTTTGAATAAGCAAGTCAAGTCCGCCTTCCTCGATACCCAAATCAGCAAGGAAAAGCTGTTTTTCTTCCTTATCGAGAGAAGAGATTTCCGCTTCAAGTTCCGCACAAATGGGCAACACCTCAGAGCCCTCACTCTGTGCAAGGGAACAAACCTTTTTATAATGCTCATTATTATCCAAACCGTCGATGAAATCATTTTCGCCCATATTACAGGCATAGATTACCGGCTTCATGGTAAGTAGTGCAACGGAAAGAAGAATTTCTCTTTCTTCCTCATCGCAGTCAACACTTCTTGCAGGCTTACCCTGTTCCATTTCGGAATAAACCTTTTTCAGAAATTCGACCTCTTTGGCAAGAGATTTATCACCCTTCATCGCCTTCTGCGATCTGTCAATTCTTCTTTCAAGAATTTCCATATCGCTGAAAAGAAGTTCATAGTTAATGGTTTCAATATCCCTCAAAGGGTTGACGGAATTATCAACATGAACAATATCATCATTTTCAAAGCATCTTACAACGTGGATAATCGCATCCACCTCACGGATATGTGAAAGGAATTTATTCCCCAAACCTTCGCCCTTAGATGCACCCTTAACGAGTCCTGCGATATCAACAAATTCAATTACTGCGGGAGTTACCTTTTTAGGATGATACATCTCCTCAAGTTTATCAAGACGTTCATCCGGGACGGAAACGACACCCACATTCGGCTCAATGGTACAAAACGGATAGTTTGCGGATTGTGCTCCCGCATTAGTGATAGCGTTAAACAATGTGCTTTTGCCCACATTCGGCAAACCTACAATACCAAGTTTCAACTTTATAAAACCTCCAACCACGGAATCTTTAATTCTATTATGACAGAAAAATCCAAAAGTTTCAAGAGTTTATGTGATTTTTATTTATTTTTTCATAATATTAAACAATTTAAGGAAGATTGCACAAGTCCATCCCTGTTCAACAGAGCCTAATCCCTCACCTGTCAGCGAGTTAAACAGCTCGTGCATTTCGCCGTCATTGAATATCATATTATAAAGGCGTTCCGCTGCCTTCATTTTTTCTTTTTCATAACCGTATTTTTCAAGCACCTCCATCATAAGCCATGCAACAGGCAGCCATGTGGGGCCTCTCCACCAATGCTCCGCTTCGTAAGGCGGCTGATTATATGCAACGCTGGGGAAAGGAATATCACCGTAAAGATATTCGGGAGAAAGAAGATATTTTTCAATCATTCTTACGGCATTTTCTTTTTCAATCGGAACTCCTGCCCAAAGAGGAAGGAAGCATGAAGATGTAACAAGAGGATATTTTTCTCCCGTTTCAACATTCACATCAAAGAAAATACAATTTTTCTCATCAAACATATATTTTATCATTTGCTTTCCCAGTTTGTCCGCTTCTTTTTCCCAGAAGGATGATTTTTCCCTGTCGGAAATCATGCCGTATAATTTTGCGGTGGCTCTCATCTGATTTAAAAGATAACTGTTCATATCAACGGCGATAACCGTCCCGTTATCAAAACGTGGGGAATCGTCCTGACCTGTTTCCAAACCGTCATCGCATTGAATAAGCCCGTTTTCGGTAAGCCTTTGAGAAAGCCACCATCTGTTATTCTTTTCAAGAACGGGAAGCATTTTCTTCACAAAATCCATATCCCCTGTTCTTTCGGCAATCCGCAACGAAGCCCATCCCGCAAGGGCAGGCTGAGTGTCGTGAGGTCTGCACCAGGTTGAACAGGAGAATTGCGGTATTTTCCCGTCAGACCTTTGATTTGAACCGAAAAGATACAGCGAATCCTTTGCAAGATCCATATTCATTTCCTCATAAGCCAGGTTTTGAAAACAGGAATCCCAAAGGAAATGTGTGGGATATGTTCCCCTGTTTGGGTAAGCGGAAACGTATCCCCTCAAATTTCCGGGACCGTAAGTAAGATTAAACGTAAGGCTGTGAAGTGCTTTTTCAACAAGTTTTCTTTCTGTTTCATCAGAAAAATCAAGATTGAAATTTCCGATACAGTTTTCCATCCAGTTTTCACAAACTTTTACCGCCTCTTCACCGCAACAGGGTGCAGATGATAATTTCGATTTCATATTATCAACATCAACATCAAGCACGTCAAAAGAGAAAGCAAACCTTATCATATTTTCATCGGGTACAACGAAAAATTTCTTATCATCCGATTTGATTTTTCCGCACAAAACTTTAATTCCCGCTGAAATCGGAACGGTTTTATCCGGATCTCTGCCGTCGCCGTTGGCGGAATAGCCTTTGATGATAACGGTGTTTTCTCCCTCATCATAAACCCGGAAAGATTTTAACTTATCAGAAGGATTTGACAAAATCTCAATACCCTTTTCACACTTATATTCAAATAAAAATGAGTCCTTTTCGTAAAAAGAAAGCATACCCTCTCCGTTGCCGAAAACGATTTTCTGCGGAGTTGACAGTTTTCTGTTATATTTTTCGGGAACGGAAATAAGATTTTCCCAAACGGTACGGGTAAATCTGTTATAATGTAAAAACAGACCTTGCACTCCGCCGAAGTTTTCATCAATCTGCAATCCGATATTTGAAAAAAACGGACTGTACGATTCCTCTGCGGTTCTGTAGGTCTGTGAAAATTTTAATACCTTTTTTGACATATAGATAATCCTCCGGAATACTATTTATATATAGCACAGAAAATCTGATCATTACTAAAAACATTATAATACAAATCATACAAAAATCAAGTATAATTATCATAATTATTCTTAAAACATATTGACTTTAAATGTTTTATGGGTATATAATTAGTACAACAAATTATATCCGAGAGGGGAAAAATCATGAAAGTAAAAAAATTATTATCAATTATTCTTGCGGTTGTTTTATGCTTATCTGCATTGAGCATTTCTGCATCTGCCGGAGAAATATCCGAAATAAAAGTTACGGAAACTACGGCAAAGTTACAGTTTAACAAAAACGGAAGTTTCAAAATCATTCAGATTTCCGATATTCAGGATAATGAATTTCTTCCGGAGGCAACTTTGGACTATATCAGAGCAGTTGCCGTTAAAGAACAGCCCGACCTTTTCGTTCTCACAGGAGATAACATTTCCGCCGGAGTAGGCAAGAAAGGTATCAAACTTATTTCTAACTACACGGTAAGAAAAGCCATTGACAATTTTATGTCTGTTTTTGAGGAAATCGGTGTACCGGTTGCGGTTGTTTTCGGTAACCATGACGGTGAAGGTCAGGTTAAGAAAGAAGAACAGATGAAGATTTATCAGTCTTACAAATGCTGTGTTGCGGTTGACGAAGGAATAAACGTTTACGGTTGCGGTACATATAATCTTCCCATCCTTTCATCAGACGGTAAGAAAGTTGCATACAACATCTGGTGCTTCGACTCCAATATGTATGATGAAGTAAACGGCGGATATGACTATGTTCATGCTGACCAGGTTCAGTGGTACTTGAATAAATCAAGACAACTTCAAAGAGAAAATGACGGCGAACTTGTTCCCTCAATAGCATTCCAGCATATTATCGTTAACGAAGTTAATGATGCAATCAGAGCGGGTTGTATTCTCCCCGGCGGAGTTATCAATGAAAATCCCTGTCCCGGAACGGTTTGGGGTACACAGTTCTCCGCAATGCAAAGCCGTGGCGATGTAAAAGCCATGTTCTTCGGTCATGACCATGTAAACGCTTTTGTTGCTCCCTATGAAGGTATCGACATCGTTAACACTCCCACAGGCGGATTCGGTTCATACGGCGACAGAAACCGTGGTGTTCGTGTTATCGAACTTGACGAAAAGAATACCGATACATATAATACAAGACTTATCAACTATTATGATACATTCTGTGTTGACAGCACTTCTACGGCACGTTACATCATGAACGCCGGTGAATACAGCACGGGAACACAGGTATGGAACGGATTCAGATATCTTTTCCTTGCATTGAGAAATAATCAACCCATTTTAACTACTCTCTATGAAATATTCTGTGCATTCGCATAATCGAGGAGTTTTATCATGCCGTTAGCATTATCAATAGACTGGTCGGTTTTTGAAAGCTTTGACCAAAAGATTTTCCAATTTGCGGAAAGCATCGTAAACCCGTTTTTATCATTCCTTTTCGGTTCTCTCTCCTTTCTGGGAGATAACGGAATACTCTGGTTTATCGTGGCATTTCTGCTTTTAATTCCGAAAAAGACACGTTGGGCGGGCATCACCGTTATCGGTGCTCTTGCGGTATCCGGATTGTTGAACGATATTATTCTCAAACCGATTTTATGCCGTCAAAGGCCTTTCAACTATGAATGGACAAACGGATTTATTTTCAATGATGAATTATACCGTCCCGAATGGCTTGACGTTCCCGACAGTTTTTCGTTCCCTTCGGGACATACAACATCCTCCTTTGCGGCGGCATTTGTAATTTGCTATTTCTTTAAGGCGAAAGCGGGTGTTCCCGCATTCATCGTTGCCGCACTTGTGGGCTTCAGCAGGATTTATGTCCATGACCATTATCCCACCGATGTTCTTGTGGGTATTGTCATCGGAATAATTTACGGAATTATTGCCGTTATCTGCGTTAATATTTTCCAAAATAAAATTCATCCGTTAATCGTGAAAAAACTCAGAAAGAAAAAAGCATAAAATATTAAATATGCGATGCGGTCATTGACGGCATCGCACTTTTTGACTGCTTGAAAGGGTAAGAAATGACAAGAGAACGGAAAAATATCTTTAAAAAAGGAATAAGAAACGGTCTGCCCATAGGGGTAGGATATTTTGCCGTTTCTTTTGCACTGGGTATTGCGGCAGTCAATGCCGGGATAAGCCCATTTGCCGCAATGATCATGAGTTTGACCAATCTGACATCCGCAGGAGAATATGCGGGAATTACTGTTATAGCCGCCGCTTCCGGGTATGTTGAAATGGCGGTAATACAACTTGTTACCAACGCACGATACCTGCTGATGTCCTTTTCTTTAAGTCAGAAATTTGACAATAAACTGCCTCTGTTTCACAGACTTTTTATCTCTTTCGGAATAACTGACGAGATTTTTGCATTGTCCTCAACGGAGCCGGGAAAGATAGATCCCGTTTACATTTACGGAATACTTCTTACGGCAATTCCAGGTTGGACAATCGGCACATTGACAGGAGCGATAATGGGGAATATACTTCCCAAAATATTAGTAAATGCTCTCAGCGTAGGTCTGTTCGGTATGTTTATCGCAATAATAATTCCGCCTGCACGAAAAAGCATCAAGCTATCGGGAGTGATTGTTTTCTCAATGTGTGCAAGTTATATTTTCTCATTGAAATCCGTTCTCCCCTTCATCACGTCGGGAACAAAAAATATCATTCTGATTGTGATAATTTCTCTTTTGGCATCATTACTTTTCCCCGTTAAGGAGGAAAACGGAAATGAATAATGTTTATATTTACATTCTCATAATGGCTCTTGTAACATTCTTTATCAGAGCATTACCCATGACGGTTTTCAGAAAAGAAATAAAGAATAAAACGGTAAGATCATTTCTTTACTACGTCCCATACGTAACACTTTCGGTGATGACTTTCCCTGCAATAATCCACGCAACAGGCAATATCACCGCAGGAATTGCCGCATTCGTTATCGGCATAATCGCAGCTTTTGCCGGCGGAAATCTGATTGTGGTTTCCGCAGTATCATGTCTGACCGTGTTTGTAGTTGAGATGATTTTCAGATAAGATAAATAATCTTATGCAATCCCGTAGGGCAGGTGCTTGCTCCTACCGTTCAGACAGCAGATAGCGAAAGATAATATGCAACCACCGGCATACCGCTTTTTATATAAGATATTATTTTCGGCTCCGCTCAATCCCGTAGGGCAGGTGCTTGCCCCTGCCGTTCAGACAGCAGATACCGGATGATAGACAAATAGATATTTGTAATTTCGGTTTTGTTCAGTCCCATAAGGACTTAATAAAATTTTTAAGTCGAGCGTAGGGAACGGTCTTGACCGTTCCGCATTAAGACAGCAGATAACAGACGATAGACGTATAGATAATGTAGGGAACGGTCTTGACCGTTCCGAAAAATATAATCTAAACCGAAATTATTATCTGTTATTTATTATCCATTATCTTTTATTGGAAAACTCCGACAATCCCTCCGTCAAAAGCGAGCTTTTGACACCTCCCTTTACACAAGGGAGGCGAAGATAAACACAACTTTCATCAGCGGAACGGTCAAGACCGTTCCCTACAATGTTTGATAAAAATTATAAATCGTGCGTAGGGCAGGGGCTTGCTTCTGCCGAAAAATATAATTTATACCGAAAATAATTTTGTCCGATAAAAAAATAGTCGTTGAATGACATAAATAAATCAATTCATACGACTATAAAAACATTACATTATATTTTTGTTTTTTCGGTCTGCACAAAATTTATCAGTTTTTCAGGCTTTGGATGGGTGCGGGAATTCTGCCCCCTCTTGATATA
>JAZUKF010000051.1:0-5911 GCA_045643165.1 Acutalibacteraceae bacterium
ATTCTCACAGTAAATTTCATATATAAGAGGTAATCCCTCCTATGTTGAATGCTTAATTCGCATAGGAGGGATTTTTGTGTTTTATGTTACTTTTTCGGAGTACGATTCGGGAAAGCGGCTTCCATCCACTCGATGTACTCATCCGGAGTAATGATACCGTTTGAACATTCATCACGCTTGGACATAGCCTGATATTTCCATTTTTTGAAGTCTGCTTCTTTAATCTGCCTGACCTTAACTCTTGCAGCATAGCGTTTGTAGTATTTATTGTAAATAGGAATCGCTTTATCGTCCGCTATTTTTGCTTTGTAGTTTTCCTGCGCCGCAAGCTCCTGACAGTTTCGCGTTTCACCTTCGGCAATACGGTCGCAGTAGTTGGTATCATAGTTTCCCTTCATAATGAAGTATTTGCCGCAGCGTTTACATTTACGAAATCTGACATTCTGTTCAAGCATCTTGGTCAGTTCCAATTCGAGCATTTCAGGTATTGTTCTGAAATTATACTTAACACTCATAAAGAACGGATGACGCAAATGCATCAGCAATGAATACCCCGTCAGGCCGATTTTTTCTCCGAATTCTTTTTCTTCTTCTGTCAGTTCTTTATCAAGGCTGATAATAGCCTCAATAACTTTTTCGGTTGGAGCACCAAAAGGCATCTCTTTTCCGCTCATTTTGTTCCTTGAGATTTCAAGTTCTTCTTTCCTTTCAAAGAAGGATGGCAAATCGTGAGCTTCTCTGTATATGCTTAATCTTTCACTCGGATATTTATTTCCGAGTATATCAGGATAGAAATCTTCATCATAACAAAACTTAATTAGCTCCTGATATTCTTTTTGAAGCTCTAACAAGTAATTTCCGTATCTTTGAATACGTTGTTTTGCGGAATAAGCATATCCGTTGAAAACCGGCGGACATATTGCAGTATATAAAGAAGAATAGAGTACTTTTTTCAAATCAAGAAAAGTAATTTCATAGTTTTTAAAATCAAATACCATTTCTTGGTCTCGACTGTATATTTTATCAACCTTATCTTCTTCATCGGCTTCACTTATATTGTTTTTTGTAAGATATGCTTTTCTCAGCATTTCACCGATAGAAGCAAATTCGAGTTGTTCCTTCAACGGGGTAACAAAATCAGCATAAATAAAATCAAGGATGCCTTCACCGTAATTTACCTTAATTGTTGATCCGCTGAATACATTAATAAATGAATCCTCAATTTCTCCGTACTCATCAGCAAACAAACCCAAATCGTCGTTTACACGGAGATCATATTTGGATTTCATAACATTAACCCATTCCCGAGTATCATTAACGGCTTCCTCCTTTTCTTCTTCGGTAAAGCGAATACTATGATATTCAGTGCCGTTTTTTTCTGCATCTTCCTGACCGACCTCATCAATGACTTCCTGCATGGTCTGATATTCCCTGACACTGTCAACGGAGATAATAAATCGTTTTTCTTCGGGTCTAAACGCAACAGTATTATTGAAATAGTCAAATTTAACATTCTTACTGTTAGCCCTGCGAATACGATATTTTTCATATTCGGTTTTACGGTATTCTGAGTAATCCTTGCCCATAATTACACCTCGTTTTTTAGAAAATGCAAAATCATAAAATCTTGGATAATGCACATCACTCCAAACAACATAATACAAAACTGTTGATATTTTGTCAACAGCTGATATAATGCGTATTTGAAAATGCAAATACCAACAACTGCGTTTTCTAAATACGATTTAATGACCGTCTGAATGTTATACCGCTTTGCCAAGATGTATGGGAATCGTCATACGGAGCGAAGCAACTTCGGAGCAATATCGGAAAGGAACGACGTTCAGGTAAAACGGCAAACAAAATAATATAAGGAAGGGGGGATTCTCATGTCAAAGATTATGATGACTGAAAACGATATCATGGAAGAGCTTAGTGTTTCCGAGTCTTTTGCCTATGCACTTATCAGAAAGTTTAATGCAGAGCTTAAAGAAAAGGGATTCACGGTTATTCGTGGCAAAATCAGCAGAAAGTATTTTGAAGAGCAGTTTTACGGTATGGCTGAAAACAATGCAAAAGGAGCGTGATGACAAATGGCAGCCTACAAAGATTCAAAAGGAAATTGGTATGTTTCCGTCTATTATGATAATTGGCAGGGTACTCGTTCACGAAAAGTGAAACGAGGTTTTGCCACAAAGCGTGAGGCTCTCGAATGGGAAAGAGAGTTCCTGCAAAAAGGGAAAGGCGACCTTGATATGACATTTGAAGCCTTTTCCGATATTTATAAAAAAGATTTGAAAAATCGCTTAAAGCAGAGCACTTGGATTATGAAAGAAAGCGTCATTGACAATAAGATTTTGCCATATTTCAAGGACAAGAAAATGTCGGAAATCAAACCGGCTGACATTATCTCTTGGCAAAATGAGATGATAAACTACAAGGACAAAAACGGGAAGCCGTACTCTCCTACCTATCTGAAAACAATCCATAATCAGTGCAGTGCGATTTTCAACCACGCAGTTCGGTTCTATGAATTAAAGAGCAATCCGGCAGCGAAAGTCGGCAATATGGGTAAAGAAAAAACTCATGAAATGCTGTTTTGGACAAAGCCGGAATATCTGAAATTTGCCGATGCAATGATGGACAAGCCCCTTTCATATTATGCATTTGAAATGCTTTATTGGTGCAGGCTTAGACTTGGTGAACTGTTAGCTTTAACAATCGAGGATTTTGATTTTGAAAAGAAAACGGTTCACATAACAAAATCGCTTCAGCGAATAAGCGGTGAAAATATTATAACTGATCCGAAAACACCGAAGAGCAAGCGTGTTATTCAGATGCCGGATTTCTTAGTTGATGAAATACAGGATTATTACAAAAGTCTATACGGCTATTCTGAAAAAGATTTACTGTTTCCGATAACAAAAAGTTACCTTCATTGTGAAATGAAACGCGGCTGTAAAGAAACAGGAGTCAAACGAATCCGTATTCACGATTTAAGGCATAGCCATGTTTCTCTTCTTATTGAAATGGGCTTTTCGGCAGTTGCCATAGCGAACCGTGTCGGGCATGAAAGTATAGATATAACTTACAGATATGCTCATATGTTCCCGACAACACAAATAGAAATTGCAGACAAATTAAACATTGAGAGGATGGATTAAAATGCAAAAACAAAATGAACACAACCGTATCAGAAACATTACAGTTGGATTTCGGGTATCCGAAGAAGAAAACAGACAGATAAATGAGATGGTTTCCGTTTCAGGACTTCCGAAACAGGAATACTGCTATCGTCGCTGTATGAACCGGGAACTGACTGTTCTGCCGAATCCGAGAGTCTTTAAAGGCTTGAAAACAGTTATGAACGATATGATTTTTGAACTGAAAAGGATAGCCGATGCCTCCGAACTTACCTGTGAAAATCTCGAAAGCTTAGCCCTTATTCTTACAGCATTAACAGGGCTGAAAGGAGATACAAATGGCGAATAAAAAAGAAAAGATTGCTCCTGAAACACTTGTTGGCGCAAGTGAAGAGCAACCTAATCCATCAAACATTGATGATATTATATCCGATTTTGAGAAAGAAATCAATACTCCGATTGAAGATTATGAGGAATATTTTCGGGAACAAAGACGGCAGTTGCTTCCGGGATATCTTAAAGCTGTGTCCATGACTGAGCTTTATGACACAACCTTTGATTCTCAGTTACCTCTTATCGACGGACTTTTGTGTCGTGGCACTTACCTTTTTGTGGGAGCTCCTAAATTAGGAAAAAGCTTTTTTATGGCGCAGATCGCCTATCATGTCAGCACAGGAACCCCGCTTTGGGGACACGAAGTTCGTAAAAGTCCTGTTTTATATTTTGCGTTGGAAGACGATTACGCCCGTTTACAAAAACGATTATATCAAATGTTCGGAGCCGAAAGCACTGAAAATTTATATTTCGCAACAGAAAGCAAAACTGTAAACGAAGGTCTCAGAGACCAAATTCAAACATTCATGCAAGACCACCCGACAACGGGACTTATTATCATAGACACTTTGAAAAGAGTTCGTGAAAGCAATGCCGGCAATTTTAGTTATGCAAATGACTACGATATCGTGGCTCAGTTGAAAGCTATTGCAGACAGTTATAAGGTTACTATGCTGATAGTTCATCACACCCGAAAACAAGATTCAAGTGATAAGTTTGATACCATTTCCGGTACAAACGGTCTCTTGGGTGCGGCGGACGGTGCTATGCTTTTATACAAAATTGACCGCACAAGCAGCAGAGGTTTTCTTGATATTACCGGCAGAGACCAACAAGATTTAAGAATGATTCTTGAGCGCAATCCGGAGACTTTAACTTGGGATTGTTTGAAATCAACAACCGAACTTTGGAAGGCTCCTGCAGATCCGTTGATAGAACAAATCTCAAACTTTCTTCTTTCGGTCGGTGATGTTTGGGTCGGTACACCGACGGAGTTATGCGATTCGCTTAAACTCGAGATGAAACCAAACGCACTGTCTTTAAAACTAAATGTCAACGCTTCTCTTATGTTGACAGATTACAACATTTCTTATCAAAGTAAGCGGTGTCACGAAGGACGAAAAATCCTGCTTCGACGGGTTGAACCTGTCCCGGCGTGACGATGCGTGACGGTCGTGTCGATGTTTTTGATAGCAGCGGCGGTGTCCAAAACACCGTCACCATCGACACGGATCGTCACGGAAAAGTTTGGCGGAGTGTGCAGAGAGTGCCTTTTTCAAAGGCGGCTCTTTGCCTCTCAGGGAGCCCACGGCATCTTTGTAGCCGAAGTGCTGAAAGTGTCATAGTGGGTTACACACTTTGAAAAAGATGTGTAACAAGAATCAATGTAATCCTGTCAGAAAAAAAGGGAGTGAAATTTTTGGCGAAAACCAATTTCTGTGTTGCCCGTATTCAAACACGAACAAGGGCGTCGGTGGGCAAATTCGAGCGACACATTGAGCGTAAAAATGAAAGTTATGAGAATATGAATGTTGACCTTTCCCGATCTCCGATGAATGTAAATTTTAAAAGCTGCGGTGATTTAACTTATAATGAACATCTCGATAAACTGATTGCTGACGGGACAGTATCCTTGAAAGGTCTGAAACCTGATGCATCCGTTTTTGACGAGATGATAATGGATGTAAACACCGAATATTTTGAAAGAAACGGCGGATATGAATACGCCTGCCGGTTCTATGAAGAAGCATTTCACTTTGCCGAAAAGATATATGGAAAAGAAAATATCATCTCGGCAGTAATGCACGCAGACGAATTAAACACAGCAATTACCGAAAAATACGGAAGACCTGTTTATCATTATCATCTGCATATTATGGCCTTGCCGGTTGTAGATAAAGAAGTGAAATGGACAAAGCGCTGCAAAAATCCTGAATTTGTCGGAACGGTGAAAGAGGTGATTCATCAGGTCAGTCATTCAAAGAAATGGCGCTCTGAAAAGGCTGTGGACGAAGATGGAAACCCCATACTTAACAGTAAAGGAAAGCAGATTTATCACGCATCTTACAGCATATTGCAAGATAAATTTTTTGACCATATGCAGAATGCGGGATACACCGGTTTTGTCCGCGGAGAACGGGGAAGTACAACAGAAAACCTAACATCACTCGAATACAAAATAAAGCAAGATGAAAAACGGTTATCAGAGCTTTCAGGGAAAATCGAAAAAGAACAAATAAAATACGATGACAATCACGATGCGTTTATGACTTTTACTGAGATAAACAGCTCAGGTAAAAAATCAATCACAGGTAAATATACCGTTTCAGCAGAAGACTTTGAAAAGCTGACTACGCTTGCAAAAAGAAGTTATTCGGCGGAAACAGAAATGAAAAATCTGCAAAATGAGAACGAAAGACTGACACGGCGAATAT
>JAZUKF010000052.1:0-14010 GCA_045643165.1 Acutalibacteraceae bacterium
GTTTCTCCTATCTCCATTTAGGCGGAGTTGACTTCACCGCATCCGCAACGGCTTGCTGGCTGAATGAAAATAATCTTATGATTTGGATGAGACCTCTCGGTGCTATCGGACAAAGACGTCTTCGTTTTGAATTCAACGATAACGGAACCATAACACTCTATCCCTCATCCCATCAGGATATGTATTACGTTGCCAACGATTTATCATTCAGTTATGTTGACCTTGCAAGGACTGCTCTCGGTAAAAAGGTTGTAAAAACTTCCTTTGCAGGAGTGCTTCCTCCTGTGCTTGAGCCTTCTCACAAATGCAAATTTGAGGAAAGATAAAAATGATTTTAAAAATTCTTTTGGTATTGGTATATTTGATTGAAATTGCCTTTCTTCCGCCATTTATCATCAGAATGTGGCCGAAGCAGAATAACAGGTCATTATTATACAAAATGATTCTTGCGACTATGTTTGTTTCCTGTGCAATTCTTTGTTCAAAAATCGCAGACAATAACGGCATTTACGCAAGGACAATGATAACGGCATTTTGTTTTTCTTTTGTGGGTGATTTCTTTCTCCATGTCAACTTCGGCGATTGGGCATTTATTACGGGTGCTGTCAGTTTTGCCGTAAGCCACGGTTTCTTTACCGCAGCATACATAAAAGAAATTAAAATTTTAAATCCGGATGCACCGATATTTTACTCCTATGAATTTATCTGTGCGGCACTGATGCTTGTAATAATAATCGTTTACAACATCATCCGTAAAGTACCGTTGGGAAAATTTGCCGTTTTGTGCTATGCATACGGTGCCGTGCTTTCGCTGATGCTAATGAAAGCGGTAACATTTGCAAAAACGCTTTTTACTTCATCCGTTTCCGGAAACGGAGTTCTCGGCGGGGTTCTCGTCCTTGCAGGTGCGTTCCTATTCTTCACGTCGGACGTAACAATTCTTTATACGATTTTCGATGAAAGAAGAAAGCATAATTACCCTTATAAAATTTACAACACTCTTTCATATTTTATTGCTCAGATGCTCCTTGCAACATCTCTTATTGCGGTAAAATAAACCACTTGAAAAAGCAATAAAAATATGATATCATTAAAGCTGACGGGAGTCGAACTCTCGCCAGCCTAAGAAAGGAAGTTAATACTATGGATAAAGTAACAAAAGATATGACCATCGGTGATGTTCTTGACGCTAACAGAGATACTGCACAATTTTTCCTTGCAATGGGTATGCACTGTCTCGGTTGTCCCTCCGCAAGGGGTGAAAGCATTGAGCAGGCTTGTCTTGTTCACGGAACGGATGCAGATGAACTTGTTAAGAATATAAACGAATTTCTCAGCAAATAATAAATTTTTACGGTTCTGTGTTTTTAATGCGGAACCGTATTATTTTAAAGAAAGGAAAACATAAAGATGAATGCTTCTGTCAGCATCGGCAACCGTCTTTCAATGTGCGGTGAAAATGTCAGAAAAAATTCTCTGCTTGCAGATATCGGCACAGACCACGCATACCTCCCGGCAAAGCTTATCCTTGACGGAACTTGCCGAAAAGCGGTGGCTGCGGATATCGGAAAAGGTCCCCTTTCCAATGCTGAAAAAGTTGTAAAAAAATACGGTTTGCAGGACAAAATCATCCTTCGTCTTTCCGACGGATTAAAAGAAATATCCTCCGATGAAGCAGAGGATATCGTTATTGCCGGAATGGGCGGAATACTCATCACCGAAATCCTTTCAAACTGTGATTGGATAAAAGATAAAAGCAAGCGTTTTATTTTACAACCTCAATCCCACAGTGAAAATGTAAGAAGATTTCTCTGTGAAAACGGATTTGAGATAAAAAAAGAAAACGCATGTACCGAGGGTACACACGTTTATATTTGCATTGTCGCCGAATACACAGGGGAAATAACAACTCACGACGATTTGTTCTACTGTTTCGGAAGTCATATCAATTCCGAAAATGATGCATCAAAACTGTTCGTCAAAAAACAATACATAAGATTTAAAAACAGATATGATGCTCTTGTAAAAACAAATAACGAAAGTGAAGAAAAACAACGTCTTGAAAAAATGTTTAAGCATAACACACCTATACGAACCCGCCTGAAATGACGTGTTTTCGGCATAATTATGCTTGTCGTCTTTGCCGGGCGTCAGCCCGTCTGCATCCTCCGCACAAAATTCTGTTCAAAAACCCGCTCATTATCAGGTCGAAGAATTTTGTCGGAGAAAATTTGGGGCTATGCAAGGCAAAAACGCAGTTAATCCTTGCGGATTGACGAGTATTTTAACGTAGCATAGGCACAATATTTTCCCGCCAAAATCGGGTTCGTATAAGTGCGTTATGCTTAACCACTTTAAATTATTTTAAAAACATCAGGGAAATTGCTATACCGAACTGTGCTATGTAATATAAAACATGGTTTGTGATGATATAGAATTTTCCTGTTTTATTTTCACCGAAATATGTTCCCGCAAGAATAAGGTCGGAACCGAAGAAACATACGCTTGAAATAAACAGTATCATTGTTCCGGTATTAAATCCGCCGGCTATATTCATAAGATTTGTCTGCGATACAAACATAAACAGGAACACGGTGTAAATACAGGTGATTGCTTTATACCCCGTCATATCCATACCGAGAGGCTTTGAAAGAATGAAAACAAGAACTGCAACCACAATTCCCGATGCGGTACTTATCAGCAAATGCTTCATATTAAATCCATCAAGAATAAGCATTGCGTAGTTATAGAAAAGATGTCCCACAAGGAACATTAAAAATCCGCCGTTAAGATAATACTTTTTACTTTCCGGATAAATCCATTTAAGGTCAAGCCATATATCGCCCAGCAGTCCCATTACAAGGCCGAAAATAACAAGCAGACAAACTTTAATTTCGATTTTTGAACAGCATATTGCACTTAAAGCGGTCAGGATATAAAACAAACTTACTATACATTTAATTGCTACCGCCTTTAAACTTGAATTTGCATCCCTTTGAGTCAAAAATACAATCAAAGCCACCATACCCAAAGAAGCCAAAATCCATGTTAACATAAAAACACCTCCGTGAAAAATGTTGTTCTCTGTCTATATTTTTACATAAATAGTAGTATTTTGTCAATATTTGAAAGGGATTTTTTCTGTCAATTTATAATTTTTATGCAAAAAGTTATAAAATAATTACATTTTGGAAAATTATTCTGTTCTCCGAAAAAATATTTATATTTTAATGATAATCATAAAATAATATTGTTATAACATTGTCAATATTTGACTTTTTTGTGTCAATATGGTATATTTTATGCTGGGTTGACAGAAGTCCGACCTATGGAAAATTATGTTTAAGGATGATGAAATAATGAATTCAATTATTGCGGACGAAATAGAGATGACCGCCACCTCGGTTGACAAGGTGCTTACAAGAGTTTTCCTTGAAAAACAAAAGTTTTATAAGGATTACTATTTTGTCTGCGACAGTAATACTGTTTCCGACTATCTTATTCCCGTTATGAAAATCATTGCCGCAAAATCTCTTTATTTTAACGCAAACGCTTATTTTATTAATATCGGTGAAATAAGCGATATTGTTAAAGAGACTTTGGCGGAGGACGATATAATTAAAACGATTTCTCTTGAGGATTTGCGAAATACCAAAACCAAAAAGAAAAACCCCGCTTGTGTTGTCTGTGTTTACGACACAATAAAAGCGGTTGAAAATAATCTTTGCGATTTAATCAATTCATCTCTTGATGATATTTTCTCCTTTGCGAGCAGGAACGATGCAAGAGTCGTCGTGGGCGCTCTTCTTCCGGAAATACCCGCTATTCCCAAGGGAATAGACCATCTGGCGGAACGTGAATATATTTATTTTGCGGAACGTGGATTTGATAGTATTTCAAAGGAGCAGGAGTTTTACAATAACCTTGAAAAGCGTTGCCGTCTTGCCGTTACAAAAGAAAATACAAAAACTACCCTTTTACGCTTTGACAACGTATTTTCTCCCGACAGTCAGCATACACCCTCATTTGATATTAAACAAATGATTCTTGATATTTTCAAAAACAAAACGGTTACCGTTGAACCGGAGGATTATATCAATAATTTTTCTCTCACCTATGTGCGTGATGCGGTTGCATCTCTTATTTTCTCACTTTACAAAGTTAAGGCAGGACACACCTATAATGTTGATACCTACACCACCAATCCTGCCACGATGAAAATGCTCGTTCATTCAAAATGCAGTGATATTCTCACTCTTAAATGCGATTTAACGGTTCCGAGCGAAGTTGAATATCACTCTTTAAGCACTTTGAAATTCAGAAAAACCGGATATAAATCCTTTACAAATCAGGTAATAGGTCTTTACCATATGATTTGCTATCTCTCCGAGACAGAATATGATGCAACTTATCTTACCGCTTTTTATGACGGAAAACTTCAAAGACTTAAAGACCTGGAAATTCACATTCTGAAAGAAATTGACAGAGTTTGTCAAAAGCACGGAATTAAATATTTCCTTGCCGGCGGCAGTCTTTTAGGTGCAGTCAGAAACGGTCAAAGCATCTCATGGGATGACGACCTTGATATAGGAATGCTCCGTGAAGATTATGATAAATTCAGAAAAGTATTTGAGGAGGAAATGGGTGATCAGTTCACCTATTCAAGCCCCTTCAACGACAGCAACAGCCACTATACTCTTGACAAGGTTCGTTTAAAAGGGACATATTTTTCAACAAACTATTCAAGCAAAAACGAAACAGAGGACGGCATTTTCGTTGACATTCTCGTTTACGATAAAACAAGTAACAACAAAATTCTTCAAAGGTTGCAGATGAATTACCTTTATGCAATTACGAAGGCTCTTGAAGTACGCTGGTACAACGCTCCAAGGAAGAATTTCCATTACAGGGCTTCAATACTTGCTCTCCCCTTCCTCCGTCTTATACCCTACAAAGTTTATCACAGACTTTTTGAATTCGGTGTTTCATTCTATAAAAATAAAAAGGATGCAAAATATCTTATCGACTCTGTTGGCAAACTTCTCAACAAGGGTGTTATGCCCATTGACGGCTTGGAGGACGTTAAATATATTGACTTTGACGGTATCAAAGCACCTATTCCCGTTGATTATACAGGATATCTTAATTATGCCTACGGACCTAATTATATGACTTTGCCCGTTTACGGCAAACGTGCCGGTCCCCACAATTTTGCCAGAATTGATATGGGCGAATATATCTTTGAAAATAAAGATATTTCCGATTACAGAGCGGTTAACATTAAGGGCGAACTCTACGAAGAAGAAATTGATTAAAGAAAGGAAATAAAAATGAATTATGCCGGAATACTTGCAGGCGGAATAGGTTCCAGAATGGAAAGTGCCGTTCCGAAGCAGTTTTTAAAAATCGGTGATATTCCGATTATCATCAGAACTCTCAACAAGTTTCTTGAAAATAAAGATACCGATAAAATAATAATTGCCATGAACCCTCAATGGGAGCAATATTGCAAAGATATGCTGGAAGAATATAAAATTGATATGAGCCGTGTGGATATAATATTCGGCGGTACTTCAAGATTTCTTTCAATGGTCAATATCGTAAAGCGTGCCATGGAACTTGCCGGAAATTCTCTCGATGAAAACGATAAACTTCTTATTCACGACTGTGCAAGACCGTTCCTTTCGCAGAGAATTATCAGCGAAAATTATGAGATTTCCGATAAATATGATATGGTTACAACATCCGTACCAACCATTGACACGGTTTTACTTGCAGAGGACGGAAAGGAAAGCACGGTTGTTCCCAACCGTGATACGGTTTTCCTTGACCAGGGACCGCAGACATTTAAAATCAAACAGTTTGATGAAATATATAAAACTCTGACGCAGGACGAAATTGATGCGTACATGGAAGCCGGCAGAATGTATCTTGAACATAACTTCCATGTGGGAATTGTCAAAGGCGAAAGAACAAACTTTAAAATTACAACTGAATTTGATATGCTTCTCGGCAATATGATGGTTCAGGAAAAAATGATATGAAGACAAACTGTTTCAATGTAAAATATGTCCTTGGAGAGGGACGGTAAAAAACTACTACTACATTATACGAGGAAATAAACTTATGAATAAAAAATGCGTTGCTGTGGGAGATATTTTCATCACCCCCGATATGATGAAAAAGGGTATTGAAAAAGGTTATGAGGATATGACCTTTGATACGGAATATTTTTATTTCGGCAGTACCGACCGCCATGAAATGAGAAATACCGTTAAAGTTATCGAAACAGGCGGATTTGAAACTCTCCCCCTTCCGGAGGGACTTGAAGAAGCAATGGCAGAGGCAGAAGTCCTCATGGTGCATCTTTGCCCCGTTACGAGAAAACTTATTGAAAAATCACCTAAACTTAAACTGATCCTCTGTAACAGAGGCGGTCATGAAAACCTTGATATTCAAGCGGCTACGGAGCATGGAATTGCAGTGCTTTTAAACCCGGCTCACAATGCCAATGCCGTTGCGGAATACACCGTGGGACTTATGCTTAACGAGGTCAGAAATATTTCACGTTCATCAAATGCAATCATCAACGGAGAATGGCGTGAAAAATATCCCAACTCCGCTGCCATACGTGAAATGAGCGATATGACTATCGGCATTATCGGATTCGGAACAGTGGGCAGACTTCTTTATGATAAGCTTGTCAGCTTCAACTGTAAAATACTTATCAACGATATGTTTGAAAATTATTCCGGAATAAATAAAAATATTGCCGAATTTGTCCCTCTTGAAAAATTACTCAGAGAATCCGATATTGTTTCTCTCCATGCAAGACTTTCAAAGAAAGCCATCCTTTTAGGTGAAAAAGAATTTTCCATGATGAAAGATACGGCTTACTTTATAAACACCGCACGTTCATATATGGTTGATTATAACGCCTTGGCAAATTCATTGAAGAATAAAACCATTATGGGTGCCGCAATAGACGTTTTTGATAAAGAACCTATTGATAAAGAATCATGTCCCCTTCTCGGACTTGACAACGTAACCCTCACAAACCACAGAGGCGGAGATACCATAAACTCCTATTCCGACTCCCCCGCAATGATGATGAAGGAAGCATTCAAATTCTTTGACGGAGATAATCCGAGATTTTGGATTAACAGATAAATAAAAAAATCGACCTTTTCCGTTTGGAGAGGTCGATTTTTTTATTATAATTCGATATTTTCAAGCGTATTGGCTTCCACGGTAATTCCGTCTTCACCGACTTTGAAGCATCTTACCTCATAAGGCTCAATATCAACATAAAATGCACAGTCCGATATATCGCATTTTATCATTGTTCTTTTTGTTTTTCCGCCTGTTTCACAGACACGGATTATTGTATCACCCATTTTATCAGCACAAAGTTTAAATGACAGAAGTCTCACATTCTCATTGTTAATTTGGGCTATGCAGTCATCTTCAATCCCGGCATTTTTACATTCCGCAATTATTTTTTCCGCATTGCTTCGGGCAAAATCCAAATCTCCGGCAATATATTTTTTCCACAATTTTAAAAATAATTTTGTTCTGTCTTCACCGTGATTTATCAAAGTGTTGACCGTGCTGACTTTCTCCGCTTTAAGAAGAAGTTTTTCCGTTTCATTTTCCTCTGTGATTTTTATATTATCAAGAAGAATATCGGGAATATCCGTCATACTGTTATACACTTCTCTGAAATATTCGTCAAATGTAACAGTAGTATCATCTTCACCGATTTCATCAATACTTTTAATGTTCAGACTGCATTCGTCAACGGCAAGTATTCTGTAACCGCTTTCGCTGTCCCACCAGAAAAGACTGTCAAAATGCTTCTCCCCCGTCATAATATATGCGTTGATTTTCCCGCCGTACAGCAGTTGAACGGAAGCGAAATTTTCAATCTTTTTTCCGTAGGCGGTGCGGAATGTTCTGCCGAAATTCCTTATGAAAAATTTTTGTGAAAACAGAATATTTCTTGATAAAAATTCCGTACTGCATTCTTTTCCGTCATATTCCTTCCACATTCCGCCCAAAGGCTGAAGTCTTTCGCTTTCAACGAATGATTTTACTTTTTCAAAAAGTTCGGGAGAATGTTTTTTTATATAGCAATAATCCGAAGCATAAAAGCCGTTAAGTTTACCGCTTTCATTCTTCTCAAGAAAATTAACGCATTTTTCAAAACTGCTTATAATATTATTTTCATCCGCCGTAATAACAGCCAAAATATTACTGCTCATCTTCTTCCTCCTTAATGAAACCGAAATATCTTCCCATCCAATATGCAAAAGTGTAGACGTAACAACTTTCAACGAACATTTTACCGCCTGAATCCTCATTACACAACTGCATGGGATTTCTGTCATACTTTGCTATAAAACATTCATCCGGCGGAAGTAAAGCGGAAAGTTCTTTGAAATTTCCACCCCATTTTGCACTTACAGGATAATCCTTTCGTTCACATGTTATTCTGGAGGCAAGACGGCTTGTATTGAAACGGTAAAACCATCTTGCGATAAAATCCATATTTATTTCTTTCCCACAGGCAAGTGCATAGGGAAAATCATATCCGGGATTATGCTCTTTAGCAAGAGTTGTTCTCCATTTTTCAAAACCTGTTTTAAACTTCTCTTTTAATTTTTCATCAGTTTCCAAATCGCAAAGTCCCCAATAACTGATAACCGCCAGCATGTGGTCTCCGAACATCAGATCCTCTCTCATATCAAGTTCGCCTGACATGGCGCTTAAATAGTAGCGTTCATAATGTTTGGTGGCAAGATCCGCATATCCACGTTCAATCAGGCGGTCATACGCATTTTGAAGATACTCATCCTTACCGTCATTTATATACATTGTCGATTTAATGATATAAAGCATTTCCGCAGCATTAAGTGTCGCATCCGACCAGCCTAACGGGGTGTTGAAATAATCCTCATCCCATCTTGCCCATGTTGTGGGTTTGCCGAGAAAATCGGTAAGAACAAATCCGCGGTCAATAATGAATTTTGCGGTACGCATACTTGATTTTTTTATTAAATCGTCAAGTTCTTTATCATCCTTGCCGATAATTTCATGGGCATATCTCAACATAATGAAATGTGTTGTAATCTCATCACTGCTCGTATCACCTTTATAGACTATACCATCCTCCGTGTAACCCAAATCTCTGTAAAGTTTTGCAAGTCTTTCCGGAATTTCCGCACCGCAATAAACCTGTTTGCCGGAAAGATTTCTTTCTTTCACCGTATTATTTTCATAGCAGGTTGCGGTATCTCCCCATCTGCGGAAAAAAAGTCCGCCTCCCGGTACTCTTTCATCCGGCAAAAGATATGTTCTTGCAACAAAGCCGTCGCCACGTCCGTGGATATACATAAGAAGAAGGCAGGCTTCGATTGATTTTACCGCAACTTTTCTTGCTCTTACGGTATCGGGATGATTTTCGCCGAGTTCTCTTTTTAATGTTTCGTAACGGAACATCTCACCCATGGCAAAAACTGCGGTAAAACAGCCGTCGTTATCGCTTTCGTTATCGGGATATTTTGAGGAAAGGTCTCTCGCTTTTTTAAGTTCACGCTGACTTACCATTCCACGACGCATTACCGTTTCTTCCGTTTCTTTAAGAAGCAAATCCGCTTTTTCCCTTGCCGTCATGGAAACCATGGAAATATGTACAACGCCTTTTTCGGTTAAAACCCAAACGGTATTACCGTCCGCAAGAAGATGCTCCACCTTGTTGTCAAAAAGATAACGCTCGGCGGAAAAATACATAATAATGTCATCTTCTCTTTCGGCATTTCTGTCATATCTTGTCAGCCCCGTTTCGGCACCGTACCAGATCACACCGTCATCACACCGAACAAAACAGGTATAATCCTTTTTCTTCGACGGAAGCGGATAGGGGAAATTTGATAAATCCGGTTTGATGTTTTCCGCTTCAAACAATGCTTTCGGGATTTCGGGACTGTCTTTTTCATAAAATTCAGTCATTCTGTTAAGAGGTTTTTTTAGTATATACGGCTTCATATATTCCTCCGAAACTATTAAATAATTTCAATTCTCTGTTTCATAATAATAAGAATAATCTATGCCTTTAATAATGATTTCACGGTTGTTTATTTCATCCGTCAATGCATTTTGAATTAAGAATAAAATTTTATCAATTTTTAAAACACTTTCTTCCATCGCATCAAGATAATCGGTTTTATTTATTTTACTCCAATCAACGCACTTTTTCAAATTCCTTTTTAGAATTAAATCAAGCCATATTCTTGTGCTTCTGCCGTTGCCCTCCATAAAGGGGTGAGCAACATTCATTTCAGCATATTTATTGATTATCTCTTCAAGGGTATTTTCAGGCATATTTTCGATATGTGCAAGTGATTCATCCAAATACTTTGCAGGTGCAAAGGCGAAACCGCCTTTTGCAATATTCAATGTGCGAATTTGTCCTGCAAAATCGTAAAGACCGCCGAAAATGTAACTGTGAATTTGCCGTAAACCTTTAACTGTGCCGACTTCAATATTATCAACAAATCCGCTTTCAAACAATTCATACGCTTTAAGTCTGCTTTTTTCATCGAGGGATGTTTCCATATTCTTCATCCATTTTTGAAAGACATCTGATTTTTTACCGGGAATAATTGCAATAACGGTATTCAGTCCGCTTTCATCAACAACATCGGTATTGTAAAATTTTCCGTCTTTTGCTTTTAATTTCAGTTGTTTGCAAATTGCAATCAACTGCGGATTTCTTCTTTTTAAAGTCGCCCAATAAACACGGGGATTATTTGTGTTTGTCAATGCTTCCGCTATATCCATAGCACAGAACCACCATTTTGCACTTTCCTCATCCCAAACGGCACGCACCGGAACATCTTCAAAAAAACGTAATGAAGTTTTATTTGTCATTTGTTTTCCTCCGTCAGAAATAAATTCTTTTTTCCGAGCAATCAGTCTGATGTTGTCATTGATTCAAGTTTCTCGCTTAATTCTTCCCATTCTGTCAAAAGATTTTCCTGCAAAATTTTAAGTTCGTCAAGTTCCTTCGTCAGTTCCGTTACCTTTTCATAATCCGAAGATATTTCCGGGATTTGAAGTTGATTATTGATTTCTTCTATTTTATTTTCCGTTTCGGAAACGGCGTTTTCATTCTTTGAAATTTTAGTTTTTAATTTTCTGATTTCACTTTCACGTTCCTTACGAAGCTTATAATCATTAACGGCGGGTTTTACCGCTTTTTCCGTCTTGACAATATCTTTTTTTCTTAAAAGTTTTTCACAGTAAGTATCATAATTCCCGTCGATATATTCAACACCTTTACCGTCAAATCTGACGGTTTTTGTGGCAAGTTTATTTATAAAATAACGGTCATGGGAAACAACAAGCATTGTTCCGCCGTAAGAGAGCAAAGCATTTTCAAGAGATTCTCTTGACATAATATCAAGATGATTTGTAGGCTCGTCAAGGAGAAGCACATTTGCACCTTTCAGCATCAGTTTAAGCAAAGCGATTTTTGCCTTTTCACCGCCGCTTAAATCGCACATTCTTTTATAAACGTCATCACCACGGAAAAGAAATACCGCAAGAGCATTTCTGACTTCCGTCATAGTGAAATCCTTATGCTCATTCCAGATTTCATCAAGGGCGGTTTCGGTGCTGTCAAGTCCTTGCAAATTCTGATTAAAATAACCGATTTTCACCTTTGCACCGAACCTGTATTCACCTGTGTCGGCAAATTCTTCACCTGTCAAAATCCGCAATAAGGTGGTTTTACCGCAACCGTTTGGACCTAAAAGGAACATTCTGTCCCCTTTGTAAATTTTCAAATCCACCCCGTGAAACAGCCTTTTACTGCCGAATGACTTTGAAAGATTATCACAAAACAGAACATCATTTCCGCTGATATCTTCGGGATTAAAGTTGAACTTTATCTCCTTTGATTCTTCATCCGGCTTTTCAAGTCCGTCAAGTAAACGGTCAATCATTTTTTGCTTGCTTTCGGCGGTTTTTATATTCCGTTCACGGTTCCATTGCTTTTGTTGAGCGATAATCCCCTCAATTCTGTGAACCTCCGCCATGGTATTTTCATAGTTTCTTCTGACGGTTTCCTTCTCATGTTCTTTCTGTTTCATAAATTCGGAATAATTGCCTTTATGAACAGTTAATTTTTTATGTTCTAACTCAATAGTTTTATTTGTAACCCTGTCAAGAAAGTATCTGTCATGGGAAATGATTATCAATGAACCTTTATATTCTCTCAAAAAATCTTCAAGCCATTCAACGCTTTCAATATCAAGATGATTTGTAGGTTCATCAAGAAGCAGTAAATTCGCCTGACTTAAAAGAAGTTTTCCCAAACTCAACTTTGATTTTTGTCCGCCGCTTAAATTACGTACAGGAATATAAAAATCATCCTCCGAAAAGCCCAAACCGATAAGCGTTGCTCTTGCACGGCTTTTATAGGTTAATCCGCCTTCATCGTTATACTTTTCCGTCAGTTGAGACTGCCTTAAAATCAATTCGTCAATATCTCCTTCACCGCTGTCGATATCCGTCATAAGGCGTTGAAGTTCCCTTTCCATATCTTCAAGATGACTGAAAACGGTAAGAAGTTCTCCGAAAAGAGTAAGTTGCGAAGAAGCACAGGCATGTTGCTCCATATATCCGATAACGGTATTTTTTCCCTTTACGATTTCACCGCCGAAGGAATCATCCTCACCGGTTATCATTTTAAAAAGAGTAGTCTTTCCCACACCGTTGGCACCGATAAGTCCCACGGCTTCATGCTCTCCGATTTCAAATGTCCCTGAATGAAAAAGTTCATTTTCACCGAAGTTTTTATTCAGATTAAAGGCACTTAATACCGCCATCAATCCACCCTCGTTTCAAGAACCGTCATTTCGCCTTTTATTTCAAATTTGCCCAATGAAGCAGGTACGAAAACGCAGTCGCCGGCTTTCAGGGAAATAATTTCCTTTCCGTCGGAAATCGTACCCTCACCCTCGCAAACGAGATAAGAAACAAAGGATTTTTCATCGGCAATATTTTCATATTTCCCCTTTAATTTAATTTCGTTAAAGGTATAGAATTCACATTTTGACAAAAGATGCTTTGAATAATCCTCTGTTTTTTCTTCATTTTTCGGGAAAGAAACCTTCTCCTGCTTTTTATAATTGATTACATTTAGTGCTTTTTCAACGTGAAGTTCACGTTTCTTTCCGTCGGCACCTACACGGTCATAATCGTAAACTCTGAATGTGGTATTGGAATTTTGCTGAACCTCCGCAAGGAAAATTCCTTTGCAGATGGCATGAAGTGTACCTGCCTCGATATGATAACATTCACCCTTTTTCACTTTAACACGGTTCACCTTATCAATAAAAGTTCCGTTATTTACGCTTTCAATAAAATCTTCCCGTGTGATATCATTTTTAAAGCCGTATATCAGTTCCGCTCCTTCATCGCAGTCAACGATATACCATGATTCCGTTTTTCCCTCTTCACCATTTGACACGTCAGCCGTTTTGTCCGATGGATGAACCTGCAAAGAAAGATTATCCTTTGCATCAATCAGTTTTGTCAGAATAGGGAATTTATCATATTTATCGCAATTCGTTCCCATCATCTTTTTATCGAGAATATCGGAAAGAAGTTTTCCCGCAAACTCACCGTTGACAACGGTACTCGGTCCGTCCTTGTGGCAGGATAACACCCATGCCTCTGCGGCAATATCCTTATCACTTTCAAAACCGTATTTTTTTATCAGCCTGTCGCCGCCCCAAAGATAGTCCTTTAACACGGATTTAAGTTTATAAATATACATATTAAGTACCCCGATATAAAAAAATAATTCATAATATTGTATCATAACATAACATTTTTTTCAACTGAAATTACGTTATTAAAACAAAAATGAATATTTTCGTAAAAAAATAAAAAAATCTTCAATTTCCTATTGATTTTATTTTTAAAATATGTTAAAATCTC
>JAZUKF010000053.1:0-5205 GCA_045643165.1 Acutalibacteraceae bacterium
TGTCGAAGGATATTTATGAAGATAAAGATAATGCCGATTCAAAAATTGTCTGGCCGCCTTCAACGGACAGTATTTTAAGTTGTGTAAAGGGTGCTGTTCCTCATCTTCTCGGTTTTGTGCTTACCGGTGATTGGGACAGGCTGGGGCAGAATATAGTTCCTTTAACCGATGCGGTTATCGGTATGGGAATACTTGATAAAAACGGTGAACCGAAAGGAAATACCGGTGTCAGATTTACATATCCCGAAGAATCAACTGTTAAAAATAATTCCGTTTTGAGTTTTTCATACGATTGGAGAATTGATCCCATTGAAGTTGCGGGACAGCTTAATGATTATATAAACTATGTTCTTAAATGTTCCGGAAGCAGTAAGGTAAATCTTGTGGCTCACAGTTTCGGAGGAGTTATTATCACAACTTATGCCACACTTTACGGTTGTGATAAAATCCGTTCTGCCGTTTATAATACGACTGCTGTTTACGGAATTACATATAACGGCGAATTGATGAACGGTAATTTGTTTTTTGAAGATGATTCCGTCATTGAATTTATGAAATTTGCTTTTGCCTATAACGATAACGCACCTGTTTTCAATCTTCTTTTTAAAGCATTACAGCTTACCGGTTTGGCGGAGGGAATATGTAATATCGCAAATACGGTTTATATGAAAATGTATAAATATGTTTCTGCGGATATAGTTATTCCAATGTTCGGCAGATGGTTGAGCATTTGGGCTATGATACCGGATTCAAAGGTCGATACCGCTATGAAATTTGTTTTTGATACAATTTACGGGGACTGTAAAGATGACTATGCCGAGTTGATATCAAAAATTGATAATTACAATAAAACCGTCAGACCAAAGGTAAAGAGTACTCTCAATGAAATGAACAGTAAATGCAACCTTTATGTTCTGTCAAGAAGCGGATTTTCCGGTCTGCCCCTGACTCCCGGATGGAATGTTATTACAGACGGCAATATTGATACGCAGTATTCTTCATTCGGAGCAACATGTTCCCCTTATAATTCAAGACTTTCGGATGAATATCTTAAAGATAAAGAGAGCAAAATGATTTCACCCGATAAGAAAATTGATGCTTCAACTTGTCAATTCCCCGAACAGACATGGTTTATCAACAATTACGGTCATAGCAGAAACGATGATTGTTTTGAAGAATTTGTTGAAAAACTTATCGCTTATAAAGGTCAGGCGACCGTTGACACCTTTAAGGAATATCCGAGATTTTTAAAATATGACAGTGTAAACGATATTTTAGTTACGGATAACGGACAGACGGAAGACAATGTATTAAAAGCATTTGTTGACTATATAAATAAGAAAATTAAATAATTTACCTGAGGAGCAAAAAATGAGATACGAAAAATATGATTTAAAATCAAGCATTGAAATGGTCAGAGATTACATTGTAAATATGACCGATGAAGCATACGACAATTTACCCTATTGGCTTGTTCTGCCTAACAAAAAGCCTGCCGAAGCGGCTCATTGCCGTGTTGATGATGCCGAACTTGTGGGTTCGTGGTATGAGGGTATCGACAGTGCGATTAAAGTGCTTGGTGATAACGGTGAAGCGGATAAAGTCAGGCAGGCATTTCGCCGTCATCTTATGAAGTCCTGGGGCGAACACGGATTAAGGTTTTGCGAGCCTTATGATTGGACTCATACCGTTCATTCTTCATTTCACGAGATGGGATATATTCTGCCCGCTCTTAACAGAATAACCGAGGATTATCCCGATGATGAACTTGCCGAAAAATATACAAGTGAATTGATAAAGGGTATGCGTTCTCTCGTTATCGAAAGGAAAGTAAGAACATTCTGGTCAGGGGATTTTACCGAAACCGAGCCGATTTACGAATTCCCCAATGACGTTTATTTAAAGGACGGCGGATTTGATTTAACAAGGCATACCGGACGGGGTGAGTTGGCAATCAGAAACGCCATTATGCTTCGTGCCCTTGTAAAAAGATATGAATTAAAGAAGGACGAAACTGCTCTTGACCTTGCAATCGGTATCGCAAACTACGTTTTAGGTCCTTCAAGATATTTCAATTATAAAATGGAATTTTTCGGTCATGTTCATTCCGCCATGTGGTTTGCAACCGGACTTGCCGCTTTGGGCAGGGTTACCGATAATCAGATGTATATTGATAAAGCACGCGGAATTTATGCTTATGTCCGTTCAATTTCTTCCGATTTCGGATGGGTTCCCGAATATGCTCAATGGCATCCCATGGAGGAAGAGCATTGCGAAACGTGTTGCATCAAAGATATGATTGAATGTGCATTTGAATTTATCACCTTGGGATATGAAGAATATTGGGATGATATCAATAAATTTGCAAGAAATCAGTTGGTTGAAAACCAAGTCAGATATACAGGATACTTAACCGTTGATAATTCTTTACCGGACGGTAACGGTATTACATATAAAAATCTTGATAAAAGAATTATCGGAGGTTTTACCGGCGGAAGTGAGCCGAACAGTATTTCACTTACACGTTTCCGTTCCATTGCCGGATGCTGTGTGGGAATGGCTCCCGTAGCACTTAAAATCGTATGGGATAATGCAGTAAGCAAAAAAGGCAACACATTGATAGTAAATGTTCCTTTTGATAAGGAATGTGAAAATTATAAAATGACTTCTCTTATTCCGAATGAAGGCTCTGTTTCTCTTTCACCGAAATTTGACTGTTCCGTGGGCTTCAGACTTTATGACTGGAATAAGAACGGTAAAATATCTGTTGACGGCAAAAAAGTTGATTTTACTGTTGTTGACGGTATTGCCGTTGTTGACCATGTAAAGAGCGGAAGCGAAGTTACATTTGAGTTTGTAATCGAAACCGTTAAGAAAAAGGAAATCACAAGAGGAACGGAATTTACCGTTTACTGGCGTGGATGCGATGTAGTTGATATTACGCCTCGTGGAGAGCATGTAAGACTTTATCAGAGGGATAAAGAAATACCCGATTACTATCCTCTTCCCGAAGACGTTGAATATACCGGAGCTGCAAATTACGGCCCCACTCAGCAAAGTTCCGACAAAAGCGATAAAAAATCATAATTGCAATAGTCCTACTAAAAAAACGGAGGGATAATAATGCAAAACAGAAAGGTTTTAAAGAAACTCATCAGCTGTATTCTCTGCCTTTGTTTAATGTTTACCATGTTTAACATGTCGATATTTACAACATCGGCGGCTGAAACAAATGTTGCAAAAATCGGTTCAACATATTATAACAGCATTGCCGATGCATTGAACAGTGCGGTCAGCGGTGATACTGTTGTACTATGTAAAAACACTACGTTGACGCAAAATGCAACAGTTAAATCAGGTGTTACGTTGCTTTTGCCCTATAGTGATTCCGATATAGGTTATGATTTCAGAAACGGTTTACCCGTTAACGGTGAATCTGCTAAATCTTCAACTCTTTTCCGTACATTGACGGTTGCCGCCGGTGTTACATTGACTGTTGAAGGGACTGTCGGAGTTAATGCCGTTATCGGTGTCAGAACATCCCATGCCGAACAGACCATTAACGGTCCTTATGCCAAAATGATTGTAAACGGTGTTGTCGATATTAAAAACGGCGGTTTCTTCGTATCAAACGGTATTGTTGACGGAACCGGTGAAATGTTTGTTCAATCCGGCGGTGAGGTCAGAGATATTTTCTCATTCCCTCATTGGCGTGGCGGAACTCAGGCTGTTGCCATGAGAATTAAACTTATCTGGCCTGCAAATGAATATAACTGTCATAATATCAGAATTAAAGTAACAGTTTATTACGGCGGTATATTTTCCGCAACTGCAACATTATATACCGGCTCGTTTGACTGCGTAATTTTAGATCTTGTAAATAAAGAATCGGGATTTTTCTACGTAAATGAAGGCGGTCGTTTTGTTAAAACTTATGAATACCGTGAAAGAGTAAAAGGATATGTTGAAGTAATGTCCTTCTACGGCGGCGGCGGTTTAGGTTATATTGCCCTGACATTGGAAATAGAGGGAATATCCGCAACTGTTTCTTCCGCTGACTTTGTTACGGCTATCGACGGTGATTATGAATTCCATTTCTATGACGGTTCATATTCAACGAGTTGTAACAACAAGGCACTTTCATATAAACTTTTACCCGGTGCGGTATTTTATGTTGAAAACGGTGCCACCTTTACCGTTTCCAGATTAAGTCTTGTTAAAATTTCAACATTTGCCGTTTACGATAAATTGGAAGATGCTAATTTCGGTTCAAATTACAGATATCCTCAGGGCCGTCCCGGTGCTGAAATCCATGTAAACAGCGGCGGAACTTTTGTTGCCGACGGTAAATTCGGCGGAAAAGTGGTTGTTGAAGACGGCGGAACTGTAAAAAAAGGTGATAAGGCTACTTTAAATACGTCCACAAAAGAAGCCGAAGGAATGTCAAATGACGGTTATACCAAGAGTATTTCCGTTAAATTAGATGCCGCCTTTTACGGTACAAATAAACATTTTACCGGTTGGTCGTCAAATACCGCACAATGGGCTGCACATACATGGAACAGCGGAACTGTAACCACTGCCGCAACATGTACGACGGACGGTATCAAAACATATACATGTACTTATACAGGAAATAACGGCTGCGGAGCAACGAAAACAGAAACCATTTCCAAAACAGGACATTCTGTCGGTGATTGGGTTATCCAAACTCCCGCCGATTGTAAAGCGGAAGGTTTAAGGGTTAAAAAATGCAGTAATTGTCAACAGGTAATGGAGTCGGAGGTTATTAAAAAAACAGCTCATACTCCGGGACCTGCGGCAACATGTAACGCTCCTCAAAAATGTTCAAAATGCGGTGAAATCCTTGCACCTGCAACGGGAGTTCATACACCCGGACCGGCTGCAACCTGTTCCACACCGCAAATTTGTACTGTATGCAGTGCCGAACTTGCACCTGCAACGGGAATACATACTCCCGGTGAAGAAGCAACTTGTACAACGGATCAGATTTGTACTGTATGTAAGAAAGTCCTTGTAGAAAGAAAAGGACACACACCGGGTAAAGAAGCAACCTGTGTAGATCCGCAACTTTGCGAAGTATGTAAAGTTGAACTTGCCCCTGCAACGGGAATACATACTCCGGGTGAAGAAGCAACTTGTACAACGGATCAGATTTGTACTGTATGTAAGAAAGTTCTTGTA
>JAZUKF010000054.1:0-3100 GCA_045643165.1 Acutalibacteraceae bacterium
AAACATCATCTACTATGTTGCTACCTCAATCGTCTGGATGCCGATTATTATTTTTATCTGGCAGCTTCAAAAATACCCGAGTGCACTGATTTCCACAATCATCGGATTTGTCGTTGTCGAAATTATCATGACGGTTATCGCTTACAATATCACCAAGAAAAACATTGCGGCAATCAACAGTAAAATCGCCGAATAACCGAAAATAACCGAGGCGGTCCTTTTAAAAAAGGACCGTCTTTATTCTTCACTCTGGTAATCTTTGAGTGCCTTATTCATTTCCGCCGCCTGCCTCGAATCAAGCAAAAACTCTATTACAATCGATAAAACGTAAATAATCAATACCGCCAAAAACAAACCTATAAGAAGCGGACCTGACTTGGTGATAGCCGAACTTTGAAAACAGATAACAAAAACTATCGCTTCTATGCTGAGCCATTGAATTATTTTTCTTATCACAAGCTGTTTTACGCTGAATTCCTTCTGCGAATACATTACCGCAACCGGTATTACACCGAAAAACGCATAAATCAAAGGTGATAAAAACGCTTCATACCCAAATTGGGCATCCGGCTCAAAAATGCTGCCGAGCAAAAAAATCGCCAGACAAATGAGTGTTGCTATAATGAAATATATTTTACAACTTTCTTTTATCAATTCCCTGAACTTCATCTTACTCTCCTTTCAGCGTTTTTTTCAAATCGGACACATATTTTCTTGAAATAATAATCTCTTCTTTATTGGCAAGAACCGCAAGTAAACGACCGTTAAGCGACGGTTTTATCGACTTGATTTTCATAAGATTCACGATTGACGACTTGGAAATTCTTTGAAATCTCATCGGTTTAAGAAGCTCTTCCAGCTCATATAGTTTACCCGGTGTTTCGTAAGTTTTTGATGCCGTGTAAATAAAACTCCTGTTGTCGACAGATTCGATGTAATACACATCTTTGACGGAAATCTCATATGTTTCACCGTCTGATTTGCCCGTCAGCTGCCCCTGTCTCGATTTGACATACGATACAATTTCCCTGACATCGTCGTCGACTTCGTAACAGTCAATCGTAATCGCTTCCGTCTCTTCCGGTTTTATTTTATTGACATTAATTTTCGCCTTACGGAAATTCATAATACTCCTCCACGCCGAAATCCCCTTCACCTTTAAGGTAACAGTTAAAGAATTCAAGTGTAAGTTCGTTCATTTTTTCAACACATTCTTTCGAATCCACATCGCCGGTTCCAAGCATTTTGGCAAGTGACGGAACAATTAACGGCAAATCCGTATAATTCATATGTTCCGACCCCTTTATATACGTGTCAAAACCTTCTTCTGCATTATCAAGTATAACATTATTTGAATATATTTCGTTATTCTTTTTCACTTCTTCTCTTTCAACATGATGAGATTCGTTGTCAATCTCCAAAAGCGGAACCGAATACGATTCTTCGTTGACAACATCGACACCGTTTTCGACTCCTTCGATTTCTCCGAGCATTGTTCCGTCAAAATCAATAACCGCATCAATGTCGTCTCTTGTTCTTCCGAGTGTAACGGCTGTTGCACCGCCGAGTGAATGCCCCATCAAACCGATGGAATTTGTATCAATCAAAGCAAGTGCATCCATCAGTTCATTTTCATTATCGAAGTACCATTCACCTGTTAATTCATTATTGTTTGCCGCATTTTTTATCGTGTCGATTGCAAAATTCATATCGGCAAGTCGTAATTCCATCCACTTTGAAGATTTTTCAAAAATTTCTTCTTCCGAAACAGTATCGGTATTCTGAATTGTCATAACGGACCGGATAAAATCACTGTTTACAATGATTGTGTTGCCGTTTGTGTCCTTGGTAAATAACGAATGATACGGATGCTCAACACTTACCACAATATAACCGTTAGCCGCAAGTTCCGTATATGTCGAAGTGTTACTTTGATAATATCCGAAAGCCCCATGCGAGAAAAACACTACCGGGAATTTTATATTTTCCTCTTCTTTCACTTCAGGATAGTAAAAATATACCGGTACTTCTCTTTTCGAGCCGTCATTTTCAAAACTTTCCAAACGGTTCCCGTCAACAAGGATAGCCTTAGTCATCTTTACGTCATACGATCCGCTTGTCGGAAGACCTTTATAATTTTTAATCATAAACGAAGGAAAAAGGCTTCCGATAATTAATAATACGGACATTAAGCTTCCCAAAATCACCGTAAAATTATTTTTCATCTTTTCATTTTTTCTCTTAATTAACCAAATCACTCCGGCAAAAACAACCCGTAGTAATAATAAAGCAAAAAGTCCGCCGAATCTGATTCCGAAGCTTACTTCCTCGGTAAAAAGCATGCCAAGGCAAATCGCCAATTCCGAAACATCGGTAATCAATCTTATAAGTGCAAAAGATTTCACATCGGTTTTCTTTGTTATAACAAATGCGGTCATTACAATTTCAGCAACGATTAATAATACAATAATAAGAATATTCATAATAAAAACGCTCCTTTTCAGATGTTGGTATAAAACTAACACCAAAAAAGAGCGCCTTCAATCAAACTGCCTGTGAAATGCATTTTATCCTTGTAAGATGCATTTTGTGCGATTTTTAATCCATTTCTTCGAGAATTTTTACCGCCGACTCGACCATCTTCGGGCAAACAGTATTAAACAAGTTCTTTTCGCTTGCATTTTTCATACCGTCTGCCGTAGAAATATCGTATTCCAAAATCTCTTTGCATATATATGAACCGTTTTCTTTTTTGAATTTATCCATAAATTCAGTCGCTTTTTCATAAGAAACCGCCTTGCCGTCCGCACTTGCTTGTCCGTATTTTAATCCGATAACCATCAATGCTCCCGAAACGGCTCCGCATACTTCTCCTTTTCTCATTCCGCCGCTTAAGCAAAGTGCAACTCTGAACGCATCTTCCTCCGACATTCCGAAATCTTTTGCATACGCACCCAAAACAGCCTGCGAACAATTAAATTTATCATAAAATAATTCCGTAGCCTTTTCAACATGTGTCATATAGTTAGTCTCCTTTATATTTGTTTTAATCCGCTTCCTACAGAATATATTATTGAGAAACTTCTCCAAATCCA
Source organism: Acutalibacteraceae bacterium (assembly GCA_045643165.1). Classification (GTDB taxonomy): domain Bacteria; phylum Bacillota; class Clostridia; order Oscillospirales; family Acutalibacteraceae; genus SIG575. Next base: position 3,096 of record JAZUKF010000054.1, read on the forward strand.
AAATG
>JAZUKF010000055.1:0-7677 GCA_045643165.1 Acutalibacteraceae bacterium
CGGCGGCGGCATCCGCACCCATGGGTGATATGATTTTAATATAATCTTCGGGGACTTCTCTGTTTCTTCTTTCAAAGAAAATTCTGTCCACTTCGTTCCACAGACTCATTGAATCCAGCAATGTTCCGTCTAAATCAAAAATTACACCTTTAATGTTTGGAAATTTCTTCATTTCTTCACCGCATTATCATTATAGTCGTTACTATTATACTATATTTCTTTTTTTATTCAAGAAATTTTTTCAATAATATTGTAAAAATCTGCAATAACTGATATTATATATCTATACTATTTTCTTCGGAGGATTATCACCTTGCGTAAAAATGAAACTGAAATCATAAACAATGCCGCAAAAGTTGTTCCCTCATCACGTCAACTTAAATGGCAGAAAAATGAATTATGCGGAATTATCATGTTCGGATTAAACACCTTTACAAATCTTGAACACAGCAAAGGTAATGCCGAGCCCACAGCATTTTTCCCCACAGACTTTGATTGTAATCAATGGATAAAAACCATAAAAACGGCAGGCTTTAACGGAATTTTACTCTCCTGCAAAACAGAGGACGGATTTTGTCTTTGGCAGAGTAAATATACGGATTTTTCCGTTAAAAGTTCTCCGTTTCAAGACGGTGAAAGTGATATCGTAAAGGAACTTTCCGATGCTTGCAGAGAAAACGGAATAAACTTCGGCTACTATATTTCTCCCTGTGATTTGCATAGTGATAAATTCGGAAAAGGAAAAGAATATGACGATTACTTTGTAAATCTTTTGACCGAACTTATGACAATGTACGGGGATATTTTTGAAGTCCGTTTTGATAATAAAAACCTTGATCCCGTATGCGGAAAACATCAGAAATATGATTGGAAAAGATATTACGAAACAATAAGAAAATGTCAGAAAGATACCTGCATTACCTTCTGCGGACCGGATGCAAGACATATCGGAAACACTTCCGCAATAACACGCACAAGTGAGTGGAGTGTAGTTCCCACCACCATGGAGTACCAGGAAAAATTCACAGTAAACCCGGATATTTCCGAAGAATATAAAACCTACAATTCCAAGAAAATGGAACTTGATTTAGGAAGCAGAAAGATAATAAAAAAAGTCAGAAATCTTTCATGGTATCCCGCTTTTGCAGAACTTCCTTTAAGGAACGGTTGGTACTTCCACAAGGAGGATGAATACAGCACCGTTCCGCTGGAAAAACTGAAAAAAATATATTTCGGAACCGTAGGTTCAAACTGCAATTTATACCTTGTAATTCCCATTGACCAAAGGGGACTTATTCCCGATTTTGAGAAAAAAGTTCTGGAGTCCTTCGGATGCGATATGAAAATATTGAAAAAGCGTCCTCTTATTCCCACATCTAAGGTTTCCGTTTCAAGTTATTGTGATGAAAACCACAAGATAGAAAATGCTTTAAATAATGACAATGATTTATTCTGGCGTTCAAAGGACGGAAACGAAAAAATCGAAATAGAAATTACATTTGAAAATTACGAAATAATCAGGTTTTTCGAACTGCGTGAAAATATCGAAACAGGTCAGCAAATCGAAAGTTTTTCTCTGTACTATTCAAAAAATAATAAATGGAAAAAAATATCCGACAATACTATTGTGGGAAATGCTAAAATCATCGGTCCGAAAAAGCCTTTCATCACCGATAAAGTCAAAATTGTTTTCACGGGATACAGAAATTTCGTAACATTAAAAAAACTTGAAATTTATGCAGACAGTACATATCCTGCCGGCAAAGGAAATAACGGAGGCAAAAAAGATGAATAAAAAAATAATCGCTTTAATTTTAACGTTCCTGACAGTTCTCTCTCTTGTTTGTTTTTCCTCGTGCGGGAAAAATAATTCAAAGAAAGAGACGGAAACAACAGTCCCTCAAACCACCGCCGTTGATGTGGGATATGCGAATGAGGAAAAACTGTACGCCGTTTTCAATGACAATTTTTCACCCTATTCCTACGGCATCGGAATGGAAGGCTCCGAAGAAAAATTCGGTACAGCAGGATTTTCCGTTGACATTGTTTCTCTCATCTCCAAATCTCTGAATAAAAAAATGTCAGTCAACAATTATGACGATAATAAACTCGGTGATGTTTTTGAAATAAAGAACTGCGATATTTATGTTACAAATGTAAATTCATCAAAAAGGGATGTATTTAAAGATTATTTTACTTTTTCCGACACAAACTATCCGGAAGTAATTTATATTTTCAGAAGTAAAAAAGTTTTAAATGACTTCAAAAAAACCTACGATTCATTATCCGTAAACGGAGATATTGACAAAATTGCAAAAGACAACGGCATATCAGACAAATAATCTCATTTAATCCGTCGTAATTTACAAGGAGGATGAATATGAAGAATTTTTTCATCAAATTTACCGCTGTTTTTACTGCCGTTGCAAGTGTTATCTGCACTTTTATTTTTATTAAAAACGGTAGTTCAAAAAATATAAATACACATGTCGGCAATTACGTAAACCCCGATTCATGGGTTGCCGTTGACAGTTTGGGACGTACTCTGCCCACATATGAAGATGTGGGAGAAAAAAATAATAAAAAATTTGTAGGTATGTTCTATTGGACATGGCACTACAATTTCGCAAAGGATTTCCCTGCAAGAAATGTACAGAAAATCATCCAACAGCACCCGGAAGCAATAAATGATTTCAACAATCCCGTTTGGGAAAATACTTCAAGCGGTACGCCCTATTTCTGGAATGAACCTGTTTTCGGATATTACTCAAACCTTGATGAATATGTTGTGAGAAAACATGCGGAAATGATTGCGGATGCAGGCGTGGATGTTATTATTTTCGACTGTACGAACGGAACATTTCTTTGGGATGAAGCATACGAAACTCTGTTTAAAGTTTTCAACGAAGCAATTACCGAAGGAGTAAATGTTCCGCAGATTTCTTTCATCCTTCCTTTCTTCTCACCGGAAGATACACGAACATCTCTTAATAATCTTTACGACAGAATTTACTCAAAAAACAGATATAAAAATCTTTGGTTTATGTGGGACGGAAAGCCTCTGCTGATGGCAAACCCGGATTGCCTTGACAGAAAGAATGAAAAAGACGGCAAAATTTATGATTTCTTTACATACAGAGTAAATGAAGCAACATATTTCAAAAATGACACATGGAAAAAAGAAAACACATGGGGATGGTGCAGCGTATATCCTCAGACAAAGTTCGGTAAAAACATTTTCGGCCGCCCCGAAGAAATGTGTGTTTCCGTTGCACAAAATGCAAGTAAAAATGAATTGGTTGCCATGAATGATCCCGCCGTTACGGTAAGAGGTAAAAATTATACCGTGGGAAATTACTCTTATTCATTTATGAAAAACGGTAAGAAATTCACCGTCAACAAAAATACGGAAAATGCAACACTTTACGGACTTAATTTCCAACAGCAATGGGATTATGCCATCAGGAAAAATCCCGATTTCATTTTCGTTACGGGATGGAACGAATGGATCGCCGGCAGACACAGCGAATGGCAAGGCACGGAAAACGCTTTTCCCGATGAATACTGCGATGAGTTCAGCCGTGATATCGAACCCACAAAAGGCAGTTTAAAGGATAATTATTATTATCAGCTTGTTGCAAATATCAGAAGATTTAAAGGTGTGGATAAACCTGTTTCACCGAAAAATTATTCAACCGTTGATATCGGTAATTTTGATTTATCACAATGGAACAATTCATCCCTTTACAACCACTATACCGGAAGCACCAAAAACCGTGATGCGGACGGTTGGGTAGGACTGCATTATACAAACAGTACATTGCGAAACGATTTCAAATCCGTCAGAGTTTCAAGTGATAAGGATAATATTTATTTCAGAATAGAAACGGTTTCCGACATAACCTCCTATCAGTCAAAAGCATGGATGCGTATATTGATTGACACCGATTTCTCCGGTAATTCACAGAATTGGGAGGGCTTTGAATATATCGTCAACCGTGATAATGCAACGGAAGATAAAGTTAATATTGAGTCCTCAACAGGCGGTTGGAATTTCAAAAATATCGGTAGTGCAAGTTATAAAATCAAAGGAAACATTATGCAGATTGCTTTACCGAAATCATCTGTCGGTTTAGAAAACAAAACGGAGTTTAATTTCAAACTTTCCGACAATATGCAACTTGACGGAGATATTTCCGATTTTTATCAAAACGGTGATGTTGCACCCGGCGGACGTTTCTGCTTCGCTTACAAGGAGGAAAAATAATGGCTGAAAAAATATTTTTACATCATGCCCACCTTTTCCCGGAGGAACGTGCAAGACTTGATAAACTTAAAGAAACCATGGATTACTGCTCCATTGATAAGGCGGTTGCATTTGCTCCGTTGAAGCCTGAAATGGTTACCGATGCAGGGCTTGATATGGGGGTTAATGAATGGCTTTACCGTGAAATAAAACACGATGATAACATTGTGGGATTCGGTGCGATAGATTTTTCAAAGGGCAATTTTAAGGACCAGGTTGAAGAAATTTATCAGTACGGTTTTAAGGGAATTAAACTTCATCCCGCTTTTCAAAAGTTTGATATGATGGGAAAAGAAGCATACGAAGTTTATGCCGCCGCCGAAGAACGGGGACTGTTTTTAACATTCCATACAGGGCTTCACTGGTACAGGCTTTCACATTATCAACTCCTTTATTTTGATGATATTGCATGGGATTTTCCGAATATCAGATTCAGCATGGAGCATATGGGCGGTTACAGTTTTTTCAAAGATGCTCTTGCGGTAATGTGCAACACATCAAGAAGCGGAGAACGTGCCTTTGCGGGATTAACCTCCGTTGACGACTCCAAAGGTGTAGGCACATGGTCATTGACAAATGAGCAGATAAAAGATATCCTTTTTCAGACAGGCGACAGAAGAACTATCGCAGGTATGGATTTCCCCTATAACAAAAAAGAAGGTATTCTTCGTGATATCAACAGAATAAAAAATCTTGACATTCCCGAAGAATCCAAATCACTGATACTTGGCGGAAATCTTGAAAGAATATTATTCGGAGAGTGAAAACAGAATGGATAAACCGTTAAAAAAAGAAAGAGAATCCGGCGTTGAACTGTTAAGAATAATCCTGATGCTTCAGGTTATTTTTCTCCATATCAGTAATTTCGGACAACTTACGGAAATGACCTCAAATCTTGGTGGCGGATATGAAATGACGCATTGGATTTTCTGGTTGATAAACCGTTGCCCCGTATTTGTGTTTTTAATTATCAGCGGTTATTTTTCCGTTACTTCATCTGTGAAATTAAATCAGATCGGGAAAAAAGCAATCAAGGTTTATCTTCCCATGATTTTCTATTCTGTTATGATTTTTCTTTTTTTCGGTTTGATTTTTTCTGTTACGGTAAAAGAAAATTCTCCTCTTTTCACACCGATAGAGTATATAAAAAATGTCATTGAACCCCTTTATACAAGCGGAATAAAAAATACTGCCGCAAAATCCTTTTTACCGGTAACTTCAAGAATATGGTATTTCATGACCGATTATCTGATCGTTTTGATTTTAAGTCCGGCAATCAACATTGTTCTTAACAAATTATCAAAGAAAGAATACCTTATTCTTCTGGGAATACTTTTCTTCCTTCTTTCAATCTGGCCCATGTTGGCTTCTTATGATTTAACAAAAAATGTTATCAGTACAGACAGTATCGTTGAAACCACAAAGGGCAGAGGATTATACACGTTCATCTTCATGTATATCATAGGCGGGTATTTGCGTTTGCACTTTAAAAAATCCGAAAAGGCCGATTGGAAATATCTGCTTTTATTTTTCCTTTGCGTTGCCGTGGACTTTGCTCTTATCTACACCGTTCCCGGTTACAATAAGGTCGTCAGGAGAAACGACAATCCTGTGGCAATAATTGAAGACATTTGTCTTTTCATGTTCTTTAATTCTTTGAAATTCCGTTCAAAATTTATCAACCGTGTTTCATCCCACAATTTGGGAGTTTATATGATTCACGAAGATTTCATTATGAGAAAAGTTCTTTGGGGCGTTATTTTTACTGCACAAAAATCTGCGGAATTTTACGAAAATCCGCTTTACATTCTTTGCATTTTCGGAATAGTTTCGGCAATATATATTCCCTGCATTTGCATTGACGTTATTCGTGAAAAGATTTTTGACGGAATATCTTTTGTTATTGCAAAAATCAAATCCGAAACGAAGAAAACAGCTGATTGATTTTTATTAAAATAAAGAGGTCTGAATATGATTAAGTGTTTTCCTGCAAAAACGGATGCAATAAACGAACTTGTTTCCTTCACGGAGCAGAACCTTGCAAACAAAAAATTTAACAAAAAATTGATTTACGAGTACCGTCTTCTGGTGGAGGAAATAGCAATTAAACTGGTTGAAAACGCCAAAGAAAATGCTGAGATTTCCGTACAGATTTACAGGCGTTTAGGTTCATTGAACATAAAAATCGGATGCCCCGGAAAAGCAATATATTTAGGTGCGGAGGACGAAACCGATTTCGGCGGATACATTTTAGATGAATTCAGCGACTATTTAAGGCAGTCCTATTCTTCCGGAATAAACTATATTACATTCTCTTCCTCATCATCAAACGATTTTTTCCTTTTAAGTGCAATAGCCGTTGTCGCATCCGTAATAACGGGATTGGTAATAAATTCAGTATGCAGCGGCACACAAATAAATTGGATAAATCACAACATACTTTCTCCCCTCATAATAATTTTTACAAATTTCATGCAGACTCTGGCAATGCCTGTTGCATTCTTTTCTCTTTCATCATTTATCATTGCACTTCAATTATCCTTCGTCAAAAACAAAAGAATGTTGCATTTGGCTTTAAGGTATTTACTTTCTTCCCTTGCGGCAATGGGGATAGGTGTTTTGTTCTGGTACATATACGGAAAAGCAGGTATTCACTTTGATTTAACTGCTTTTAAAATTGACAGAAATAATATTTTAGGCGGAACATTGAGAGAATTTTTCCTTAATTCCGTTCCGACAAATATTATTGAACCGTTAATGATGATAAATCCCATTCCTCTTTTAATCATTGCACTTTTGGTGGGATATTCCGCAAGTCATCTTTTCGGTAAAGAGGGCAAAACAGCCCGTCATGCAATCCGCTCGGCAAACGCATTGTTTTGCCGAATGATGAATGTGGTTTACGGTTTTATTCCGATTACGCTTTTTTTCGCACATTTATACAATTTATTGGAATACGGTTACAATTATGAAAGCGGTTTGTTTTTATTTATACTGATAACGATACCGCCTATTCTGACAGTATTTATTGTTTATTTAATTCAATTACGTTTAAACGGTATAAGTCCGTTTTCATTTTTAAAAGAATACAAGGATGTACTGTGGGAAAATTTGAAAATCGGCTCCAATATACAGGCATTTCCTTATAATAAGAGAATGATATACCGCCGTACAAAAATACAGCGTGATATTTTGGATGACGGTTTGAAACTCGGCAACCTTATGAATATGGACGGTAACTGTGTGATTGTGGCATTTTATATTATGATGCTTATTACAAGTGTGCAGATAGATTTATCCATTGCCCAATGTTTCGGGATGGCAATAATATTTATTCTTATTTCCTTCAGCGTACCTAATCAACCCGGTTC
>JAZUKF010000056.1:0-26322 GCA_045643165.1 Acutalibacteraceae bacterium
ATAAAAGGAATACTTTCAAATACCGCCGATACTCTCGGTGTAAAAGGTATAAAACTGCTTGTGGGCAGTCTTATTCCCGTAATCGGCGGAGCCATAAGCGATGCATACGGAAGCATTGTAAACAGTATTTCTCTTTTAAAAAGTACGGTGGGAATTTTCGGTATAATCGTTGTTGCGGCCATAAATTTACCTGTTGTAACGGAACTGTTTCTGTGGACAGTTTCTCTCAATATATCAAGTATTATCGCCGATATTTTTGAATTGACCGATGCTTCCGAATATCTGAAAGACATTTCCGATACAGTTAAAACTTTTAATATAATTCTTTTGTTTTGCTGTATGCTTTTTATTGTGTCAACGGGTATTCTGATATCTTTTAAGGAATCGGCGGTGTAACTTATGGAAGTGATAAAGCGGTGGATAATCTGTGTGTGCGTAAGTTCCGTAATAAGCGGAATAATTTATCTTTTATGCTCGGATTTTTCCGCAAAAAAAGCGGTGAAATCAGTTGTGTCCGTGTTTATGATATGTGCATTTCTCTATCCTTTTATTGACGGTAAAAGCATTGAATTTGATTTTCCGGAAATTGAAATATCGTCATCATCCGAGGAACTGAAAAACAGTATCACCGAGGAGATGAAAAGCACCGTTTCTTTTGAGGCGGAAAACAAGGTAAGGGAGGTTTTGAAAAGCATTGATATAACGGAAATAACCGATGTAAAATGTGAAACGGATCTAAATGAAAATAATGAAATTTTTGTAAGGAAAATAACTTTAAATCTTGATGAAAAATTTTCTTCAAAGAAGAAACAAATCGAAGCAAATTTAAAAGAACTTTTCACGGCGGAGGTTGAATTTTTTTGGAACTGAAAATAAAAGAAATCAAAGAAAGAATTTTTAAAGATAAAAAAACCGCATTGATAATCATTCTTGCTTCCGTCGGAATTTTGCTTGTTGTTTTATCTGAAATTCTGCCGAAAAACGATAATAAAAACAATGAGAAAAATAATAATTTTTCTTCTGTAAATTCTGAAAATTATACGGAAAAAATCGAAAAGAAACTTACGGAAATAATTTCATCCGTTCAGGGTGCGGGAAACACAAAAGTAATGGTTACTCTTGACACCGGTTCGGAAAATGTTTACGCAAGAAAAATAGACAGAAAAAATGAAAAAACCGACTCAAAAGAAATAACCGATTACGAATATGAATATATTATAGTGAAATCGGATTCTTCATCTCAGAACGGAATGCTTTTAAAAGTTGTGGAACCGAATGTCCGTGGAGTTGCGGTGGTTTGCGAAGGCGGTGATGATGCAAAGGTCAGGGAACAGATAGCCGAAACGGTAAGTGCCGTTTTGAATGTCAGAAAAAATAAAATCAGTATCAGCAAAATGAAATAACAAAATTATTTGTATTTTTACAAAAATTATTTCGGAGGTATTTTTATGGGATTTATTGTTAAAAAACGTCAACTTGTACTTGCGGTACTTGTGTTCGCTCTGGGTGCGGCGGTGTTCGTGAACTGGTATTATAACAAGCCGGAAACGTCCGTATCCGGTGAGGAAACTTTAAGCACCACAAAAATAACGCAAAATGTGAAAACGGAGACTAAAAATCTCGGTGATGCACAGCTTGTCAGCGGACAGTCGGCGGTAAAATATTTTGCCACGGCAAGATTAAACCGTTCAACCGCTCATGATGAAGCACTTGAAACGCTGAATGACGTGATAAAGGATTCATCATCATCGCCGGAGGCGGTGGCAAGTGCGGAAAAAGCACTTGAAGAACTTTCAAAAATCATAAAACTTGAAACGGATGTTGAAAATCTTATCACAGCAAAAACAGGAAGTGAGTGCGTTGTTGTGATAAATAACGGTAAAGCACAGGCAATTTTGAATGAAAATACACTCAATGATACCGTTTCAACCCAAATTATCGACATTATTTCATCTCAAACGAATATTTTTTCAGAAAATATTACATTAATTGAAACAAAATAGTTGAGTTATATAAAAGTTTGTGATATAATATAGGAAGTAAAAAGGGGGTAGTGATATGTTTAATAGTGAAAAGAGTAACCGCAAAGCGGGATTTGAGATATCCGAGGAAGTGATTGCCTCTATTGCCGTTAATGCCGCAAAGGAAGTTGAAGGGGTATCCGGATTCAGCAATCATCCTAAAAATTTAAAGAATTTTATGAAAATATCCGACGGTAATCTGAAATATGCCGAAATAGAATTAACCGAAACGGATGTAAGTGTACATATTTACGTCAATGTTTTAAGCGGTACGAGAATTCCCGATATGGCACAGCAGGTTCAGGATAATATCAGACTTGCCGTACAGAGTATGACAGGCATCACGGTTAATGATGTTGAAGTTACCGTATGCTCTGTGGACTTTGAATAAGCACCTACACAATAAAATGATTTTAATTTTAACTCCGCAATTTAATATGACATTATTTTTGCGGAGTATTTTTCATACTTAATGGGGGACAGGCATGAACAGACGAAAAGCGAGAGAACAGGCATTTATTCTTACTTTTGAAAAGATTTTTAATGAAGAAGATGCTGTTGAGGAACTCTATAATACTGCGATTGAGGAAGAAGTAATTCAGGATGATGATTTCACAAAGGAATTATCCTCAAAAACTCAGGAGCATATAGAGGACATTGATATTTTTATCGAAAAATACAGCAAAGGATGGGCTATCCGCAGAATACCGAAGGTTTCACTTGCGATTTTGAGAAATGCAATATGTGAAATGCTTTATATTGATGAAGTGCCTGTAAGCGTTGCGATAAACGAAGCGGTGGAACTTACGAAAACATACGGCGGAGATAATGACAGCTCCTTTGTCAACGGTATTTTAGGTTCACTTTCAAGGGATGAATGTAATGGCTGATCATCTTGGGATAGATACCAGCAACTATACCACATCCGTTGCTGTTTGCAATGATGAAGGAAAGATTATTTTTTGTGAAAAAAAACTTCTTCCCGTGAAGGACGGAGAACTTGGTTTACGTCAGAGCGATGCGGTTTTTCATCATACGGTACAACTTCCGATGATAACGGAAAAAGTTTTTTCCTCGGTGGGCGGTGAATATTCATCCGTGGGTGTTTCCGCTTTTCCCAGGGATGAAAAGGGCTCGTATATGCCCTGTTTTCTTGCAGGTGTTTCTGTTGCGAAAAGTATCGGCGGAATTTTCGGCTTGAATGTAAATACATTTTCACATCAGTCCGGTCATATTATGGCGGCACTTTATTCATCCGGTTCAATGGATTTAGCTGAAAAAGAATTTATCGCTTTTCATTTGTCCGGAGGAACAACGGAGGCTCTTTTAGTTAAGCCTCATAAGGATAAAATATTTGATATTTCTCTTGTCGGTCGCAGTCTTGATTTGAAGGCGGGACAAGCCGTTGACAGGGTTGGAGTTATGTTGGGACTTCATTTTCCCTGTGGCAGAGAGGTTGATATACTTGCGAAAAAAAGTGAAAAGAAATTTAAAATCAAACCGGTTATGAAAAACTTTGACTGCTGTCTTTCCGGTGTTGAAAATAAATGCAGAAAAATGTTTGATAACGGCGAAAGTAAAGAAGATATCTGCCGTTACTGTATTGATTATATTGAAGCATCTTTAAGAGGGATGACGGAAAAACTTCTTGAAAAATACGGCAGTCTTCCCCTTGTATATGCAGGCGGTGTAATGTCAAATTCTTTGATTAAAGAACATATTACATCCGATTTCGGCGGACGGTTTGCTTCACCGGAATTTTCTTCCGATAACGCCTGCGGAACAGCACTTTTAAGTTATTTTAAGGAGAACAGATAATGTTATCGCCTACTGTATTGACGGTTTCACAACTTAACAGTTACATTAAGTCCGTTATTGATGAGGATATGAATTTAAGAGCCATGTTTTTATGCGGTGAAATTTCAAATTTCACAAATCATTACAGGACAGGGCATTTTTATCTTACCTTAAAGGATGATAAATCCTCGATCCGTGCGGTGATGTTTAATTCCTCAAACAGACGTTTGAAGTTTATGCCTGAAAACGGAATGAAAGTTATCGTTGCCGGGCGTGTTTCCGTTTTTGAGCGGGACGGACAGTATCAATTTTACATTGATGATATGCAGCCCGACGGTATCGGCTCGCTGAATTTAGCCTTTGAACAGTTGAAGAAAAAACTGGGTGCGGAAGGCTTGTTCGATGTAGAAAACAAAAAGAAAATTCCTGCTTTCCCGAAGAAAATCGGAGTTATAACTTCACCTACCGGGGCGGCGGTAAGGGATATTCTTACTGTTTTGAAAAGACGTTATCCTCTTGCCGAGGTGGTTTTTTGCGGTGTTGAGGTTCAGGGTGAAAATGCCGCACCTTCAATAGTTAAAGCATTGAAAAAATTTGATATAGCAAAAAATGTCGATACGATAATTTTAGGTCGTGGCGGAGGCTCCATTGAGGATTTATGGGCGTTTAATGAAGAAATCGTTGCAAGGGCGATTTTTGATTGTTCCGTTCCCGTTATCAGCGGTGTAGGACATGAAACGGACTTTACAATATCCGATTTTGTTGCGGATCTGCGTGCACCTACACCTTCGGCGGCGGCTGAATTGGCTGTGCCGGATTGCCGTGAACTTCGGTTTAAGGTTAATGAAATAAAAAGAAAAATCAAATATTATACCGAAAGAAAAATATCCGATGAAAAAAATAAGTTAAAAACTCTTACTTCATCAAAGAGTTTTATCAGTCCTGCGGATAAACTTGAAAATGAAAAGCAGATTTTTGATGATTTGTCGTTGAGGATGTTGGGTTCGGTCAAACTCGGTTTTGATGATAAGAAGAAGGATTTTTCCTTCCTTTGCTCACGTCTTAACAGCGTAAGCCCTCTTACCGTGTTGGCACGTGGATATTCCATTGCCGTGAAAAACGGTGAAATATTATCAAGTGTAAAAAATGTTTCGGCAGGAGATAAATTTAATTTAAAATTATCAGACGGTGAAATAAACTGTCAGGTTACAGGTGATTAAAATGAAAGAAATGACATACGAAGAAGGCATAAAAGAACTTGAAAAAATCGTAAATGAACTTGAAAGCGGAAATGTATCCCTTGAAAGAAGTATGAAACTTTTTGAAGATGGTACGAAAATCGCTTCATTTTGTAATAAATGCCTTTCTGAAGCACAGCAGAAAATAACGGAATTAACATTGGCTGAGGATAAAAAAGATGATTAAATATTCTTACGAACAGTATAAAAAAATGATTGAGGATTATATTTCACTTTCGATACCCGATGCGGATTATTCCGATACCACCGTGTCCGATGCAATGAAATACAGTCTGAATATCGGCGGAAAGAGAATACGTCCGGTACTTGTTCTTGAATTTTGCCGTCTGTGCGGAGTTGATGTTGAAAAAGCGTTGCCCGTTGCCTGTGCATTGGAAACGGTACACACCTATTCTCTTGTGCATGATGATTTACCCTGCATGGATAACGACGATTTTCGCCGGGGACAGCCTTCATGCCATAAAAAATTCGGTTATGAATATGCTCTTCTTGCCGGGGACGGACTTTTAACTTACGCATTTGAAATGCTTACGAAAGCGAAAATCGAAAGCCGTCTTATTGTTGAAGCGGTAAAAACTCTTTCCGAGTATGCCGGTTATCAGGGTATGATAGGCGGTCAGGTTCTTGACCTTAAAGGTGAAGAAAATAAACTTGACGGCGATACACTCAGGAAAATGGTTTCTCTTAAAACAGGGAAACTGATAGAATGTGCCTGTTTGCTGGGATGTATTTGCGGTGATGCAGATGAAACGGTAAAGGAAAAGGCAAAAAAATATGCCTACGCTGTGGGTACGGCATTTCAGATAATTGATGATATTCTTGACGTAACCGCCGATGAAGAGAAGTTCGGTAAACCCGTGGGAAGCGATGCGGAGAATGATAAATCAACATTTGTTTCACTTTTCGGGATTGAAAAATCACGTGAAGAAGCAAAAAAACTAACCGAAGAAGCATTGTCAATCTGCGATTATTTCGGCGAAGAGGGAGAATTTTTGAAGAGTTTTGCAGGTTACTTGCTTGAAAGGGATTATTGATAATGGGAAAAGAAAGATTGTTGGACGGTATAAAATCACCCTACGACTTAAAAAAATTATCTTACGAACAACTTGATGATTTGGCAAAAGAGATACGTGAAGAATTGATAGAAACGGTTTCCGAAACAGGCGGTCATCTTGCTTCAAATCTGGGTGTGGTTGAATTGACCATTGCCATTCATAAGGTTTTTGACTCACCGAAGGATAAAATTATATGGGATGTGGGCCATCAGGCATATACTCATAAATTGCTTACCGGCAGAGCGGATATGTTTTCCACATTAAGGACGGAGGACGGTATTTCCGGTTTTACACGTCCTTATGAAAGCGAGCATGATATTTTTTACAGCGGACACAGCAGTACGTCAATTTCATCCTCGTTAGGTATTGCGGTGGCAAATGTGCTGAAAGAAAATCACGATAAAGTCATTGCAGTGATCGGGGACGGTTCCTCCACCGGAGGACTGTTCTTTGAGGGATTGAATAATGCGGGAAGAATAAAGGACAGTAATTTACTTGTTATACTGAATGACAATAATATGTCGATTTCAGGCAATGTGGGTTCTCTTGCGAAGTATCTTTCGAAAATCCGTTCAAAACCCAGATATTTTTTCCTGAAAGAAAGAACATATAATATAGTTACATCAATACCTCTTGTGGGTAAAAAACTTGCCGTACTGATGAGGGATATCAAAAATAAATTCAAGGAAATTATTTATAAGACCACCGTTTTCGAGCAGTTGGGATTTACCTATATGGGACCTTTTGACGGTCATGATATACGGCAACTTTCCGCCGCACTTAATTCCACGAGGAAAAAGAATAAGCCCATTCTTTTTCATGTAATAACGAAAAAGGGCAAGGGCTATGATTTTGCGGAGAAATCACCCGGTCAGTATCACGGAATTTCAAAATTCAATATTGAAACGGGTGAACCTATTCCCGGCGGAAAAACATTTTCTTCAGCCTTCGGCGAATACATTTGCGAGGTGGGAAGGAATGATAAAAGGATTTGTGCGGTAACCGCCGCCATGGCTATGGGAACAAAACTTGAGGATTTTCATAAGGAATTTCCCGACAGATTTTTTGATGTGGGAATTGCGGAGGAACATGCGGTAACATTTGCTTCCGGACTTGCCAAAAACGGTATGTTGCCCGTATTTGCGGTTTATTCCACATTTTTGCAAAGGTGCTATGACCAGCTTGTACATGATTGTGCGATGCAAAAACTGAGGATGATTTTTGCCGTTGACCGTGCAGGTTTTGTAGGCACTGACGGTGAATCTCATCAGGGATTATTTGATGTTGCATTTCTCAATACAATTCCGGATATAGCCGTTTTTTCTCCGTCTACCTTTCCGGTTTTAATGTATAATTTTTACTCGGCTTTGTTTCACACCTGTTGTTCAAGTGCCATTCGTTATCCCCGTGGAGTTGAACACGAGTTGCCGGAGGATTATACGGCGAGCGGTGAAGCGTATGACGTTTACGGTTCTTCCGATGCGGAAAATATTATCGTTACATACGGCAGACTTTTTCATCATGCCTGCAAGGCTCTGAAAAATCTTGAGTATGACGGTATAAATGTAAAAATAATCAAACTTAACAGGATAAAACCCATAGATGATGAGGCAATAAATGAAGCATTAAAGGGTAAAAATATCTTCTTTTTTGAAGAGGGAATTAAAAGCGGAGGAGTCGGAGAAAAATTCGGTGTATCTCTTTTGGAAAAATCTTTCTGCGGATACTATCACATTACTGCGGTGAATGATGAGTTCGTTCCCCAGGCATCGGTATCACGGCTTCTTGAAAAATATAAAATGGATTTCAACGGTATGGTTGAGGAAGTGAAAAACAGAGTTGGCAGATAAATTAAGATTAGATACGGCGGTTTTTGAACAGGGATATGCCGAAAGCCGTGAAAAAGCAAAAGCCCTTATCATGGCAGGACAGGTGTATGTGAACGGACAGAAGGAATTAAAGGCAGGTACTTTCCTGAAAAGCGATGACGTTCTTGAAGTCAGAGGGGAGAAAATGCCCTTTGTTTCACGTGGCGGGTATAAACTTGATAAGGCAATGAAAAGTTTCGGTATCAGCCTTGATGATACAGTCTGTGCCGATATCGGTGCATCCACCGGAGGATTTACGGACTGTATGCTTCAAAACGGAGCGAAAAAGGTTTATGCCGTTGATGTGGGATACGGTCAACTTGCATGGAAACTTCGCACGGATGAACGTGTTGTCAATCTTGAAAGGACGAATTTCCGCTATGCCACCGAGGAGCAGATACCGGAAAAACTTTCTTTTGCAAGTGTGGATGTTTCCTTCATTTCGTTAAAAATAATTCTACCGGTTCTTTATAATTTTCTTAAAGAAAAGGGTGAAGCCGTTTGTCTTATCAAACCCCAATTTGAAGCGGGAAAAGATAAAGTGGGGAAAAAAGGTGTAGTTAAGGAAAAGGAAACGCATATTGAGGTTGTGGAAAATATAACGGGCTTTGTATCGGAAAACGGTTTTGAGATTTTAGGGCTTGATTATTCTCCGATTAAAGGACCTGAGGGTAATATTGAATATCTGATGTACCTCAGAAAAGGCGAGGCGGAAACCCGGAGGACATTTGATATTGAAAAACTTGTTAATGAATCCCATGATTTACTTGAAAAAATCTGATTTACAGAGGTGAAAACATTGTTTGCCATCGTTCCGAATTTATCACGTAAAAATGCTTACGGCGTTACAAAACTTCTTTGTGAACAACTTGAAAAATTTGATATGGATTTCGCCATGGATGAAAGTCTGAAAGATGAATTTCACGGTGAATGTAAAAATTATTTTGATGAAGATAAACTCTATAACCGGTGTGAAGCCGTTATTGCCGTTGGCGGAGACGGAACATTTATCGGCTGTGCAAAAAAAGCATCCGAAAACGGAAAGCCGATTTTAGGAATAAATGCAGGCCGTGTCGCTTTTATGGCAGGACTTGAACCGACGGAACTTGAACTTCTGGAAAGGCTGAAAACGGGAGATTATACCGTTGATAAAAGAATGATGTTAAGTGTCTGTACGGAGGAAAACGGTGTTATCACAAATGAGAGAAACTGTGTCAATGATATTTTTCTCGGCAGAGCAAGACATGTAAATATGGTGAATGTAAAGGTAATATGCGATAAACGTGAAATTACGGAGTATTTTGCGGACGGTGTTATTGTTGCCACCCCCACAGGTTCCACGGCATATTCTCTTTCCGCAGGCGGTCCCGTTGTGGACCCTTTGATAGAAAGTCTTATCGTTACGCCCGTTTGTGCTCATTCTCTGTTTCCCCGTCCCATGATTTTCCGCAGTGAAAGTGTTTTGGAAATAGAAAACAGAAGTAAGTCCGGAGATGCTTTTCTTTTCTGCGACGGCGGAGAGGGAATATCCGTGCTTAACGGCTGTAAGGTTATTGTTAAAAAGGCGGATAAAACCGCTGATTTTATAAGAATAAAATCCGATTCGTTTATGGATATACTTAAAACGAAAATGAACTGATAAGGAGTTGTTAAAAGTGAAAAGGAAACGTCATTCGGCTATAATAAATCTTATTCAGGAACATTCTGTTTCAACTCAGGAGGAACTTCTTGAATATTTACGTAAGGACGGTTTTGATGTAACCCAGGCAACTGTATCACGTGATATCAAAGAACTGCGTCTTGTCAAAACTTCCAATGCAAAGGGCAAATACCGTTACAGTCTTCCCAAAGAAAAGGCGGGAAATACTGCGGAAAAACTTCATCTGATATTTGCTTCTTCGGTGCTTAATCTTGACTTTGCACAGAATATCGTTTGTATAAACTGCCGTGTGGGAATGGCTAACGCCGCTTGCAGTGCCCTTGATACAATGGCTCACAGCGATATTGTGGGTACAGTTGCCGGGGATGATACGATTTTTGTTTTGTGCAGAAAAGAAGAAGATGCGAAAAATCTCTGCGAAAGTTTAAAAAGACTGATAGATACGGATTAAGGTGATAACGTGCTTACCGGATTAAGAATTGAAAACATTGCGGTTATTGAAAAAGCGGATATTAACTTTGATAAAGGGTTTAACGTGCTGACCGGTGAAACGGGAGCGGGTAAATCCATAATTATTGATGCCATAAATGCCATATTGGGTGAACGCACTTCAAAGGAACTTATCCGCACAGGTGAGGATAAGGCAAAGGTTACCGCATCCTTTTGCGATATAAACGAATATGTTAAGAGCCGTCTTGCAAGTCTTGAAATACCTGAGGAAAGCGACGGAACATTGATAGTCCAGCGTGTAATAAATGCCGACGGAAGAAATACCTGCCGAGTGAACGGTTGCCCGGTAACCGTTTCCATGCTGAAGGATTTAGGCTCTGCTCTTATTGATATACACGGTCAGCATGACAGCAGATTTTTACTGTCCGCGGATAACCACTGTGCATATATCGACAAACTTGCGGATAATGAAGATATTTTGTATGATTACGAAAAAGTTTTCAGAAAATATGTCAGCATAAAAAAGGAGATAAAAAGTCTGGAAACCGATGAAGAGGAGAAAGCAAGAACGATTGAACTTTTGCAGTTCCAGATTGATGAACTTGAAAATGCGTCTATCCGTGTGGGTGAAACGGAGGAACTTAATAATCTTCGTAAAAAACTTACAAATTGCGAGAAAATTATGTCCGCATTGCAGACGGGACGCACCTTGCTTAACGGTGATGACGATACACCGGGAATAATTCAGAATTTAAAGTTTCTTTCCGATACCGTTTCCGGTGTCGAGGATGATTTTTCGGAAATAAAGGGTTGTACCGAAAGTGTAAACGACAGTATGTTTGCACTTGAAGACTGTGAAGATTTACTTCGCAAAGCCATGTCAAATCTTGAATTTGACCCTGCACTTCTTGAAGAAACGGAGGAACGTCTTTCATTTTTGAATAAACTTTCTTTGAAATACGGCTCCACCGAAACGGAAATGATAGCAAATCTTGAAGCATTTAAAAAACAGCAGCAGTCCATTGTTTTAAGTGATGAAAAAATTGAAGAACTTACGGAAGAACTTGAACAGACAGGCACGGAAATGCTTGACCTTGCAGAGGAATTGACTCAATCGAGAATTACTGCGGCGGAGGAATTTGTAAACAAGGTTTCAAAGGAACTTGAATTTCTCAATATGCCCGGAGTTGTGCTGACTGTTTCGAGAAAAGATAAACCGCTTGGCGTAAAGGGAAAAGACAGTATCGAATTTTTCATTTCCGCAAACGTGGGCGAGGCACCGAAGCCTTTGGCGAAAATCGCTTCCGGCGGTGAGTTGTCAAGGATAATGCTTGCAATAAAGAACGTTATAAGCGAAAAAGATGAAATTGATACCATGATATTTGATGAAATAGATACAGGTGTCAGCGGTCATGCCGCAACGAAAATCGCACAGAAACTTTCACAGCTTTCTCTTAACAGGCAGGTTATCTGCGTAACACATCTTGCACAGATTGCCGCCTATGCCGACGAACATATATTTATTGAAAAATCCGCTTCTCAACAGCATACTTTCACTTCGGTGAGAAATCTTTCAAATGAGGGCAGAAAGTTTGAACTTTCAAGAATAATCGGCGGCTCCGTCATTACTCAAAGTCAGTTGAAAACTGCGGAAGAAATGATGAAGGATGCAAACACATTTAAGGGGAGCAGATAATGGAACAGAAAAAAATCGACAGAATAAACGAACTTGCCCGATTATCTAAGGAGAGAGAATTAACTCCGGAAGAAAATTCGGAAAGGCAGAAATTAAGACGGGAATATATTGATTCCTTTAAAGCGAGCCTTATCGGTCATCTTGAAAATACATATATCGTTGACGAAAACGGAAACAAACGAAAGGTACAAAGGAAAAATAAAAAATGAGGATTTTAGGGATAGATCCGGGGTATGCAATAGTTGGTTGCGGAGTGGTTGATTATAAATCAAACCATTTCACCGTTGTTGAATACGGTGCCGTAACCACCGATGCGGGTACGCCCTTTGTTGACCGCCTTGAAATGATTTATGACGGGATAGACAGTCTTATTAAACGTACAAAGCCGGATGCGGTTTCAATGGAAAAACTGTTTTTTAACAGTAATCAGAAAACAGCCATTGATGTGGCACAGGCAAGAGGTGTAACGCTTCTGGCGATAAAAAAGAACGGACTTGAAGTTTTTGAATATACGCCTTTACAGGTCAAGCAGAGCGTTGTGGGTTACGGACGTGCTGAGAAAAAGCAGGTTCAGGAAATGACAAAGATAATGCTTAATCTTGAAAAAATACCGAAGCCCGACGATGTTGCGGATGCCCTTGCCATGGCGATTTGCCATGCCCATTCAAGCGGTTCTCTTATGATGCAGTTAAGATAATATTTAATTCGGAAGTGATTTTTTGTTTTACAGTTTAAAAGGAATTGTCAGGTATTATGAAGAAAATATGATCGCCGTAGATTGCGGCGGAATTTGTTTTGCATGTAACACCACGGCGAATACGTTGAAAAAGACTGCCGCCGTCGGTGATGAGGTTATGCTGTACACATATCTTGCCGTCAGAGAAGATGCAATGGATTTGTTCGGATTTGCGGAAAAGAGCGAACTTGACTGTTTCAAACTTTTGATTTCCGTTTCCGGTGTGGGACCGAAGGCGGCAATAGCAATTTTATCTCAGATGAGTCCCGAACATCTTGCAAGTGCCATTGCGGTAGGTGATGTGAAATCCATCACAAGAGCACAGGGTGTAGGTCCCAAACTTGCACAGAGGGTTGTGCTTGAACTTAAAGATAAGATGAAGATTGATTTGGAAAATATTGCAGACACGGATCCCGGGGGGGATTTCACTCCCGGCGGCGGAAATGTTTCCGAGGCGGTTTCCGCACTTGTTCAGTTAGGCTATTCCAAAACCGAAGCGGTAAAAGCCCTTAACGGTTCAAGTGAAGGGGACAGCGTTGAAAATCTGATAAAATATGCTTTGAAAAAATTATCATTACAGTAATTTCGGGAGATGAATATGGATACGGATTTTGAAAACAGAATTGTAACGCCCGATTATTCTCCGGAAGATGAGGACGTTGAAAAATCACTCCGTCCGAGAATAATAGATGATTATATCGGACAGGAAAAAGTTAAAGAAAATTTAAAAATCTTTATTGAAGCGGCGAAAAAAAGGAATGAACCCCTTGACCACGTTTTGCTTTACGGTCCTCCGGGACTTGGAAAAACAACACTTGCGGGAATTATCGCAAATGAAATGGGTGTGAATTTCCGTGTTACTTCGGGCCCTGCAATAGAGAAACCCGGCGACCTTGCGGCATTGCTGACTAATCTCAGCGAAGGCGATGTGCTTTTCATTGATGAAATTCACCGTCTTTCAAGAAGCGTTGAGGAAGTTCTCTATCCTGCCATGGAGGATAACGCACTTGATATTATAATCGGAAAAGGTCCCTCTGCCCGTTCTATCAGACTTGACCTGCCGAAATTCACTTTAATCGGTGCAACAACAAGGGCGGGACAATTAACTGCTCCTTTACGGGACAGGTTCGGAGTTGTGCTTCGTCTTGAACTGTATTCTCCGGAGGAATTAAGCCGTATAGTAACAAGAAGTGCAAATATTCTTGAAATAGATATTGAAAAGGACGGTGCGATTGAAATTGCTTCCCGTTCAAGAGGTACTCCGAGAATTGCAAACAGACTTTTGAAACGTGCAAGGGATTTTGCGGATATAATGTCAAACGGTATTCTTGATTTAAAGACGGCACAACTTGCACTTTCCAGAATGCAGATTGATGAATTAGGTCTTGATAATATTGATATAATGCTTCTGACATCAATGATAAGGAATTATAACGGCGGACCTGTGGGACTTGAAACCATTGCCGCCACCATCGGTGAAGAAGCGGTAACGATAGAAGACGTTTACGAACCCTATTTAATGCAAATCGGCTTTTTAAGTAAAACGCCCAGAGGCAGAATGGTAACCCCTGCCGGTTATGCACATCTGGGAATTACTTTTCCCGGACAATCGGGACAACAGAGTATGTTTTAAAGAATAATAAATAAAAAAAGGAGTTTTAATTATGGGCAGACTTTTCGGTACAGACGGTGCAAGAGGTGTTGCAAACACCGAACTCACTTGCGAACTTGCAATGCAGATAGGCAGAGCCACTGCAATGGTACTTTCGGCAAATGTGAAAAGACCAAAGGTAATGATAGGTATGGATACGAGAATTTCTTCGGAAATGCTTCAATCCGCCATTGCGGCAGGATTGTGTTCCGTCGGAGCGGATGTTCTTCTTTTAGGCGTTGTTCCCACTCCCGCCGTGGCATATCTTGTAAAAAAATACCGCTATGATGCAGGTGTGATGATTTCCGCATCTCATAACCCCTGTGAATATAACGGAATAAAGATTTTCAAATCCGACGGATATAAACTTCCCGACAGTGTTGAGGAGGAGATAGAAAAAATCATCCTTGATGAAACCGTTGCCCCGAAAGCAGTTGTAGGCGGAGATGTGGGCAGAA
Organism: Acutalibacteraceae bacterium; assembly: GCA_045643165.1. Lineage (GTDB taxonomy): Bacteria > Bacillota > Clostridia > Oscillospirales > Acutalibacteraceae > SIG575. The sequence goes on from JAZUKF010000056.1 coordinate 14,652, forward strand.
TTACAACATCGGAATTTCCCGTTTTTGATTATATCGCTCATCTTGAAACAACCGTTGACTGCGATTTTGATGGAATGAATATTGCCCTTGACTGTGCAAACGGCTCATCAAGTATCACCGCACCGGAAATGTTTATGAGAATGGGTGCGTTATGCGAAACCATGTCTGCCACTCCCAACGGAGTAAATATCAACGATAAATGCGGTTCAACTCATCTTGAAGCACTTCGTGAATATGTTAAAAATCACAGCGAATGTGAAGTGGGACTTGCTTTTGACGGTGATGCGGACAGACTTCTTGCAGTTGACGAAAACGGTGAAGTTGTTGACGGAGATAAAATTATCGCAATTTGTGCAAAAGCCCTTAAAGAAGAAGGCAGACTTAAAAATGATACCGCCGTTGTTACCGTAATGAGCAATATGGGATTTTTTGAGTTCTGCAAAAAGAACGGAATGAACTGTGAAAAGACAAAAGTAGGGGACAGATATGTTCTTGAAAATATGCTGGAAAACGGATACACTATCGGCGGAGAGCAGTCGGGACACGTTATTTTCCTCGATTATGCCACAACGGGCGACGGCGAACTTACTGCGTTACAACTTTTGCGTGTAATGAAAAAGACAGGCAAAAAACTTTCCGAACTTGCTTCCGAAATGGAAGTTTTCCCACAGGTAATGAAAAATGTCCGTGTTTCAAAACTCGGTAAAGTCCGTTTTTCAACAGATGAAAGCATTAAGAGTGCCATTGAAAAGGCGGAAGCCGAATTAGGTGCAGACGGACGGGTTCTCGTCAGAGTTTCCGGTACCGAACCCCTTGTAAGAGTAATGCTTGAGGGTAAGGACCTTGAAAAGATTAACAGACTTTGCGAAGAAATTGCAAAGGTAGTAGAAGAAAAACTTATATAAAAGGTGATTTAATGCGTTCTTCCGACGGTTGGAAAGATTATGAATTGCTTGACTGTTCTCAGGGCGAAAGGCTTGAAAGGTGGGGCAATATCATATTGATAAGACCTGACCCGCAGGTTATTTGGAAAACTGAAAAAAAGCATCCTCTTTGGAAAAAAGCAAATGCCCGGTATGTTCGTTCATCAACGGGGGGAGGAAAATGGAATATCTTTTCCTCTTTGCCGGATGAATGGAATGTGGGGTATGGGGATTTGACATTTCACATTAAAACAATGGGCTTTAAGCATACGGGAATATTTCCGGAACAGGCGGTAAATTGGGATTTTGTTTCGGATTTAATAAAGAATTCAAACAGAAAACTTAAAGTTTTAAATCTTTTCGGTTATACCGGCTGTGCGACCGTTGCCGCTTTGAAGGCAGGTGCGGAGGTTACCCATGTTGATGCCTCAAAGGGTATGGTGCAATGGGCGAAAGAAAATGCAGAACTTTCCGGTGTGCGTGAGGGTAAGGTGCGTTGGCTTGTGGATGACTGCATTAAATTTGTACAGCGTGAAATCCGCCGTGGAAATAAGTATGATATCATTATCATGGATCCCCCCTCATACGGCAGAGGTCCCGGAGGAGAAATCTGGAAACTTGAAGAAGAAGTTTATAACTTCGTTTCTCTTTGTACCGAAATATTAAGCGAGGATGCCGTAGCAATGCTGATAAATTCTTATACGGCGGGACTTGCTCCCTCGGTTATGCAGTATATTTTGGGAAGTCTTATCCTTCCGAAATTCGGCGGAAGTGTTACGGGAAGTGAAATCGGATTACCCGTAACGCAAAGTAAAATGATATTGCCCTGCGGAGCGACCGCAATTTGGCAAAAGGATTAAAAATATGTCAGAAGAAATAATTAAATTTGAAAATGTAAGTTTCCGTTACGAGGACGAGGAGAATGACAGAAAACTGCCCTACGTGATAAAGAATGTAAATTTATCAATTAAAAAGGGTGAACTTATTGCCGTTCTCGGCAGGAACGGTTCGGGAAAATCAACCCTTGCCAAACTGACTAATGCCATACTTGTTCCCGAAAAAGGAAAGGTTTTCGTCCAGGGAATGGACACTTCCGACGAAAAACTTAAATACGAAATTCGCCGAAAAGTGGGTATGGTTTTTCAAAATCCCGATAATCAGATCGTTGCAACCATTGTTGAAGATGATGTTGCCTTCGGTCCCGAAAATCTGGGAGTGGAGCCGGGTGAAATACGTAAACGTGTGGATAAGGCATTGAAGGATGTTGGGATGTATGAATTCCGTGAATTTGAGCCTCATAAATTATCCGGCGGACAGAAACAGCGTGTAGCCATTGCGGGAGTTCTTGCCATGGATACCGATACAATAGTTTTTGATGAGTCCACCGCAATGCTGGACCCTCAGGGCAGAAAATCCGTTATGGATACCATTATTGATATAAACAGAAATCAGGGCAAAACCGTTTTGTATATAACCCATTTTATGGATGAAGCGGTTAAGGCGGACAGGGTAATAATTGTTGACGGCAATAATATTTATAAAGACGGTACGCCTCGGGAAGTCTTTGCCGATATTGAAAGGTTAAAACAAATCGGACTTGACGTTCCCCAGGTGGCGGAACTTGTTCACCGGCTTAACGAAAACGGAATTAAGATAAGAAAAGATATTTTAGATGAAAATGAGTGTATTGCCGAACTTGAAAAGGTTCTGTCAAAGTAATATGCGGAAGGAAACGTAAATGGCGGTATTATCTGTACAAAATCTGACACACATATATTCTCCGAAAACAGCTTTTGAGGTTCCTGCAATTAAAGATTGCGGTTTTGACGTTGAAAAGGGTGAAATTCTCGGAATAATCGGACATACGGGTTCCGGAAAAAGCACGTTAATTCAGCATCTTAACGGACTTTTGGAGCCTACAAGCGGAAAAATTTTCCTTAACGGTGTTGATATTCATTCTTCAAAGGAAAATATAATCAATGCCCGTTTTAAGGTGGGACTTTGTTTTCAGTACCCGGAATATCTGTTGTTTGAGGAAACGGTAAGAAAGGATATTTCCTTCGGACCGAAAAATATGAAACTTTCCCAGGATGAAATTAACAGGAGGGTGCTTTCCTGCATTAAATTTGTAGGACTTGATGAAAGTTATCTTGAAAAATCACCCTTTGATTTATCCGGAGGAGAAAAAAGACGTGTCGCCATAGCAGGTGTAATGGCAATGGAGCCTGAAATTCTTGTACTTGATGAGCCTACCGCAGGGCTTGATCCCCGTGGCAGGGATACACTTTTCGGATATATCCGTGAGTATAAGGAGCAGACAGGCAGTACCGTTATACTCGTTTCCCACAGTATGGAGGATGTTGCACGTCTTGCGTCAAAGGCACTTGTTATGAATAAGGGACGTATTGCAATGCACGGCAGTATTGATGATGTCTTTTCCCGGGGAGAAGAACTTGAAAAAATCGGACTTGCCGTACCTCAGATAACAAAGGTTTTTATTTCCCTTGCAAATAAAGGTTACCCGGTAAGTAAAAATATTTATACCGTTGAACAGGGATTAAACGAGATAAAAGGAGTATTAAAGACTAAATGATAAAGGACATAACCATAGGTCAGTATTACAGCGAAAAGTCAATACTTCATCAATCCGATCCCAGAACAAAAATTTTTCTGACACTTGCGGCAATCGTCATCGTTTTTGTCTGTTCAAACTTTTTTTCTCTGGGTGCCACCGTTCTTTTGACGGTAATATTGATGCTTTTGTCGAAAGTTCCGTTAAAAATGTTTGTAAGCGGAATGAAGCCAATAATTATACTCGTTATTTTTACTGCCTTATTAAATATATTTTATACGACGGACGGAGAAGTGCTTGTTTCGTTCTGGAAAATCAAAATAACCGATAAAGCCTTATTTACCGCCGTTTTTATAGCAATAAGAATTATTTGTCTTGTGATAATTTCATCATTGCTGACCTACACCACCACACCTACCATGTTGACCGACGGCATTGAAAAACTATTAAGCCCAGTTGATTTGATTTTCAAAAAGACTGATTTCAGAGTTCATACTCTTGCAATGATGATGACACTTGCTTTAAGATTTATACCAACTCTCGTTGAGGAAACCGATAAGATTATGAATGCCCAGAAGGCAAGGGGAGCAGACCTTGAAAGCGGAAAATTTACGGACAGAATTAAAGCCATGATACCCATAATCATACCTCTTTTTGTTTCATCTTTCAGGAGAGCCTATGAACTTGCCTATGCAATGGATTGCAGGTGTTATACCGGGGGAAAGGGCAGAACAAGAATGAAAACGATGAAATTCACCGTTAAGGATTTGATTGTGCTGATTATTTTCGGCATATTTTTCGGCGGTGCAATTTTTCTGAATATAAAATTTCCGTCAGTTTTATAAGGATGTTGTTATGAGAAACCTGTTGCTGAAAATTTCATATATCGGCAGTGAATATCACGGCTGGCAGGTGCAGGACAATGCTGTTACCGTTCAACAGACCTTGCAGGATGCAATAGAAAAGGTTTTCGGAAAACGTGAGGATGTAATCGGTTGCAGCCGAACCGATGCAGGAGTACACGCCAATATGTTTTGCTGTAATTTCAGAACGGAGAAGGATATTCCTGTCGAAAAGGTGGCGAATGCACTTAACGGAAACCTTCCGAGGGATATTTCCGTTTTGTCCTGTGAAGAGGCGAAACCTGATTTCCATTCAAGATATTCCTGCAAGGGCAAGGAATATGTGTATAAAATCTGGAACGGTAAAAGCCGTAATCCGTTTACAGAGGGTTTGTATTACAATTATCCCTATAATATAGATTGCGAAAAACTTCAAAATGATTGTAATGATTTTATAGGTACTTATGATTTTAAATCTTTCTGCTCTGTGAAAACAACCGTTTTCGATACCGTGAGGACGATTTATAAATGCGAAATTAAAAGGAACGGCGATGAAGTTTTAATCACCGTAAAAGGAAACGGATTTTTGTATAATATGGTCAGAATTATTGTGGGTACACTTCTTGAAATAAGTTCCGGTAAAATCAGGTCCGGTACGGTTAAGGATATTATTTTTGAATGTAACCGTGAAAAAGCGGGCTTTACGGCACCTGCCCACGGGCTGTATTTAAACTCGGTGGAGTATTGAGGGTGAGAAAATGAAATTAAAAAATATTCCGTCTTTATTTAAAAAAACAATTTTTTCAAAAGGCAAAAAGAACAGAAAAGCATTGTTATATGTAATAATCAGTGTGCTTGTAGCACTGCTTTTGATATTTTTGGCGGCTCAAAGCATTTCAAATGTAACTTTATCAAAGGTTACCGACAGAGTGAAAGAGTCTTTGATAAATCTTAAACCCGGCGGCGGTTATCCCTATTCCTTTTCATCGGACGGTGCCGTTTTGACGGATTGTGCAGATTCCGATCTTGTTGTGTTAAGCGAAGGATATTTTACCGTTCTCAATTCCAACGCAAAGGAACTTTTTCATGAATCATTAACTTACACCAATCCGGGTATAAAAATTTCAAACGGCAGAATTTTGATTTATGACAGAGGTTCGACATCATTTGTATTGACGGGGAAAAGCGATTATCTTTATGATTCCGACAGCACAAAAAAGGTTCTTAAAGGAAAAATTATTAACGCAAATATCGGGAAGGACGGAACAATGGCTTTTGCCACATGGTCGGATGAAGGACTGACTGAAATTTCCGTTTATAATAAAAAACTTGTCAGGGAATTTTATTATGTTTTCAATAAGGAAAGGATAATAAATGTTGCCGTCAGCGATAACGGAAAATTTGCGGCCGCCGCAGTTTTAGGTGCGGAAAATGCGGCACTTTATTCAAATATTTACGTTTTTGACACTTCAAAAGATAAACCGATAAAAACATTTAAAATTGACGGTGAAACTCTTATAGGCTTGAATTTCCTTGATAATAAAAGGATTTCCGCCGTTACAACAGAAGCGGAAAGAACTTTTTATTTCCGTGATAAACGTGATTATTCAAAATATGATTCCGACTATTCAGCCCATAAATTATCAGATTTTGATTTTGATAAAAAAAGTAAACGCAGTACCGTTTGTGTTTCGGAGTACGGAAGCAATAAATTCATCCTTTACGCATTTTATTCAAACGGTAAAAAAAGTTGTGAAATTACAGACCTTGAAAATGTAAAATCCGTTTGCAGTGATAAAAACAATATCGTTGTGCAGACTAACGATAAATTATTATGCTACGATTATTTCGGTAAATTAAAGGGCGAAAGCGAATTAACGTATAATGTTGATAAAATTGAAATTTCTTCCGGAAAAGTTTATCTTTTCTCCGGAAGCAAAATATATAAATGCAATCCGAGAAGAAATCAGACTTTAAAGGTCAAAGAAAAATGATTGTGAACATATTTTAAATAATTGTTTCAAAAAATTGAATTAAGAAAATATGTCTTGATAAAATACGGACAATATGATAATATTCATGGAGGTCGGTTATGAATTACATAATTGATTTGGTTTTGATAGGTTTTATCATAATAATGATTATGTCAGGCTCGAAAAAAGGATTTGTGAAAACATTTCTTCAGCTTGTATCAAAAATTGCGGCGTTTATCGTTTCTGCCGTTCTGTCAAAAATTTATGCACCGAAAATGTATGAGGCTTTTTTTCAGTCCGGTGTCATTAGAAATATTGATGAGAGAATGACTGCGGGAAATGTAATAGATATCGCCCAAAAAACCACAGCCGCTTTTAACGGAATACCCTCTGATTTAAGAGGTATTGCAGATGCTCTCGGCTTTACGACCGAAACGATTTCAAACGCATTGAAAGGTGTTGAATTCGGTAATTCCGGTGTTGCGAAAACACTTGAAGCAAATGTTGTTTCACCTGTTGTGATAACAATTTGCAGGGTAATACTTTTTGCGTTATTCTCATTTGTGTTGTCTGTTGTTTTCAAATTCATTATCGGAATTATATCCGGATTTTTTGAACTTCCCGTTTTGAAATCCGCAAATAAAATGCTGGGCGGGATTTTCGGATTTGTAAATGCCATGTTAATATTATGGATAGTATCATATCTTCTTGTTGTAGGTTCAAGTTTTGTGGGTGATGACAGTATTGCCGATATGATAACATCTTCAAATATGATTAAATTATTTATCAATAATAATATGCTGAGTTGAATGGAAGTGTATTGAGTGAAGGATTTATTTAAAGGGTGCCTGACGGTTCCCAACCTGTTGTCGCTGATAAGAATACTGCTTGTGCCTGTTTTTATAGTATTATTCTTAAAAGGGAAATTACTTGCGGCGGTGGGCGTTCTTGCTTTGTCGGGCATTACCGATTTTGCAGACGGTAAAATCGCAAGAAAATTTAATCAGATTTCACCTCTGGGGAAAATTCTCGATCCCATTGCGGATAAGATTACCCAGTTGACCATTGCGGTAATGCTTTTCATTTCTTTCCGTGGTTCGGATGACGGGATGATACGTGCTTTCAGTTGGGTTTATCTGGCTTTTCTGGCAAAAGAACTTGTTATGCTTCTTTTCGGAGCATATATGCTTTCGATAAATCTGCGTCCCTGTGCGGCGGAAATCTACGGCAAAGTTGCAACATTCGTTTTTTATTTTGTCATGATATTTATTATTGCATTCGGCCCGGAAATCGGTGCATTCAGACAGTATTTTCAGTTACCCGGAATTGTGATGATAATTCTTACGGTAATTTCACTCATATTAACAATAATCGCATTTATCAGTTATATTCCCGGAGTTTGGCGACAACTCCAAGAAAGAAAACAAGAGGTATCTAAATGAAACAAATAATGTGCAGTAAATGTCATCAACGCCCTGCGGTGTTGTTTATAACCAAAATCGAGGGGGATAAAACAACTCCCGAAGGTCTTTGCCTTAAATGTGCATCGGAAATGAATGTGGGCCCTATTAAGCAGATGATGGAAAATATGGGGCTAACCTCCGACGATATCGAAGCGGCAAATGAACAGCTTGAAAATATGATGGGGATGATTCCCGACGGTGAAGATGAAGAGCTTGATGATGAGAATTTTGAACCCGGCGGAGCCCATTCCATGCCTGCCGATTTTATAAAAAATTTATTCGGCGGTTTAGGTGCAAATACAAACAGTTCACCTGAAAAAGAGCAAAAACCTGAAGAAAATAAGAAGGGTGATAAAAAGGAAAAGAAGTCGAAGAAACGTAAATTCCTTAAACTGTATTGCACCAACCTTACGGAAAAGGCGAAGGACGGCAAGATTGACAGGATTATCGGCAGAGATGATGAAATTTACCGTGTAACGCAAATCCTTTGCCGAAGGACGAAAAACAACCCCTGCCTTATCGGTGAGCCGGGTGTAGGTAAAACCGCTATTGCGGAAGGTCTTGCGTTGAGAATAGCCGGCGGAAATGTTCCTGCAAAACTTGCGGATAAAGAAATTCATCTCCTTGATCTTACCGCTCTTGTTGCGGGAACTCAGTTCAGAGGTCAGTTTGAAAGCAGAATTAAAGGCCTCATTGATGAAGTTAAGTCTGAGGGAAATATTATTCTTTTCATTGATGAAGTTCATAATCTTGTGGGAACAGGTGATGCGGAAGGTTCAATGAATGCGGCTAATATCCTTAAACCCGCTCTTTCAAGGGGAGAAATCCAGATTGTGGGTGCCACCACATTTAATGAATACAGAAAATATATCGAAAAAGATGCCGCTCTCGAAAGACGTCTTCAACCCGTTAAAGTTACGGAACCTTCCATTGAGGACAGTTACAAAATGCTTTTGGGAATTAAAGAATATTATGAAAATTTCCACAGAGTAAGAATAAATGACTCTCTTGTATATAAAGCGGTGCAGTTGTCCGAAAGATATATTACGGACAGATTTTTACCGGATAAAGCCATTGATTTGCTGGATGAAGCATGTACATGTGCAAATCTCCGCAATAAATATATAAGCGAGTTGGAAATCAACGAGCGTAAGCAGAAGGAACTTAAAATAGCCGAGCAGGAACTTGCCGAGGAAACGGAAAATATTGATTATGAGGAAATCGCCAAGGTTAAAGCGGAACTTATTCTTTGCGAGGAAAAGGCGAAAGAACTTGCACCGCTGGCGGAGGATAATCTTGTTACGCAGGATGACCTTGCAACGGTAATTCAGTTATGGACAGGCATACCGGCAAGTAAAATAATCGAAAGCGATTTAAGAAAACTTTCCGAACTCGAAAATCATCTTAAAGAAAAAATAATCGGTCAGGATGATGCGATAAATCTTGTATCTGCGGCGGTAAAAAGAAGCAGGATACAACTTTCCGCAGTCCGCAGACCTTCATCCTTTATCTTTGTAGGTCCCACGGGTGTGGGAAAAACGGAACTTGTAAAACAACTTGCCAATGAATTGTTTGACACTCCCGAAACTTTAATAAGGCTTGATATGTCCGAATTTATGGAGAAGCACAGCGTTTCCAGAATTATCGGTTCACCTCCGGGATATGTGGGATATGACGAGGCGGGACAACTTACCGAAAAGGTTCGCAGAAAGCCATATTCCGTTGTACTTTTTGATGAAATCGAAAAGGCTCATCCGGATGTAATGAATATTCTGCTTCAAATCCTTGATGAGGGCAAGGTGAACGATGCCCACGGCAGAACGGTGTCATTTGCAAATACCGTAATTGTAATGACATCCAATGCGGGAAGCGAAAGAAAAGAAAATGCTCTGGGCTTCGGTAAGGCACAGTCCGATGCAACAAAAGAAAAAGCCATGAAGGCATTGAAAGAATTTTTGCGTCCCGAATTTATCGGAAGAGTTGATGAGATCGTTGTGTTCAACGATTTAAAGAAAGCGGATTTTGTAAAAATTTCCCGTCTTATGCTTAAAGAACTTGTCCCCGCTATGGAAGATAAGGGAATTAAATTTGAATGGGATGAAAAGGTTTGCGATGTTCTTGCCGATATAGTAGGGGACAATAACGGCAGAGGTGCAAGGGATTTACGTAACGCAATTCGCCGTAATGTTGAGGATAAAATCGCCAATCTTATGGTTGAACGGTGCAATGATATTATCAATGAAATATATGTAGGTGTTGAGGAAAATAACATTTTTGTGGAAGCAAAATAATTTTTAAAAAAATTCACTAAATATTTCAAAAAAACTATTGACAATATCAACAAGATGTGTTAAACTTGTTGATGTTGTCAGAGACGCGGGTGTAGTTCAATGGTAGAATCCCAGCCTTCCAAGCTGGTCGTGTGGGTTCGATTCCCATCACCCGCTCCATTAAATAACTGTGCGCTTGTAGCTCAGGTGGATAGAGCAACTGCCTTCTAAGCAGTGGGTCAGGGGTTCGAGTCCCTTCAAGCGCGCCATTAAATAGTTGATAAGTATTAATTTGCTTTTTCATACTCTCTCTTTTTTTTGCCATAGGCGTTAACCCGCCTATGGTTTTTTTGATTTTTGTGTCTATAATATCTATTGTCTGTTGTTTTAAAATATAAAAACAGCCGTTACAGATGGATTTTTCCGAAACTGTAACGGCTGTTTATATTAGTCAAATCCGAAAAATTTATTTATCCCATTCAGCAAATGCTTTTTGAACGGCATAATAGGAGGGCTTTGGTTTACCGGTTCCGTCAATCAATCCCCAACCCATTTCAATAGGACAGGTTGACTGACTGCACACATAACATGAGTCATCATCATTCAGATGATAGACGAAGGAACCGCAAATTCTCTTGTTATTTTTAAATCTTTTTAAAACATCTCTGAAAAATTTTGCCTGACCGTCCAAAGTATGTTTGTAACCCCAAAGTTGATATCCTTTGTGAAGTTCGCTGTAAAAATGATTTGCAAGTTCCGTATCAAACAATGCCGCAGCATATTCTTCATCAGTGGTGCAGTGATAGTAACTGATTTGCAGTTGCATTGTTTCGTTTAATTTCGGGATCAATTCCCGGATATGCTCTCTTGCCTCTTTTTCACTGTTAAATCCGTAGGACTGTAAAATCTTCTTCTTTTCCGCATCGGTTTTCGGCTGACCGTAGGAAAGATAACCGAATTCACAAACCATAACAGGTTTCTGATAAGTTTCATAAACGGCATTTACAACCGCATCAAAAATAAATGTCGTTTTAGCGTATTTCTCAAAACATCCGAAATACAAATCGCATCCGACATAATCGCAGTAGGGGAGATAATCTTTAAGTTTATCGTAGAAATTATAAATTATCGCATTGTCAAGGTTAAATCCTACAATAATGTCATCTTTAAAGGGAGCCATTGCTTTAAGCTGAATACCGATAAATTCAGCCGCTTCATCTTCTGTAAGAGGTTCTCTGAAACGTTTTTGTCCCATTTCATTTGTAATTTGAACATCCCCGACTAACCCCTTTAAATCCTTTATCATATATTCGGCATCTTTAGCGAGCAGTTCTTTTCCTTCCGGAGTTCTGGGATCAATACCGTATGCGAGATAATCATCCGGGTATGCGGTTACCGCAAAAACTTTAAGACCGTTGTCAATCATTTCCCGACATTCTTTCTTAAAGTGTTTGTAACTGTACGTTTCATTTCCGCTTTTATCCAAAGCCGGACTGCCGATATCGTCTCTTACCCATTCAATATTCAGGTCATTTAAAGCCTGATAGTTTTCTTCGGGATGACAAATTCCCTTTATGTAACCGCCCGTTTTTGATTTAACATCATTTACCGCATCCACGTCCGCAGAA
>JAZUKF010000057.1:0-2273 GCA_045643165.1 Acutalibacteraceae bacterium
GATTTTGAATTATATTTATGATAAAATTAAAATATACTGCCGGAGGATGTAAAATTCGTAGAGAAGTATTTTGCAGGCGTAAAGCCCGATGAAAAAATCTTCTCTGAGAGTGAACTTGAAAACAAGCTGCCGTATCACACAATCAGGGCAAATCACGCAAAGCATATGTATGATTATTACCTTGAAAAACTGAACGGCGATAACGGAGATAAATACCGGGAAGAGTTGAAGAAAAAACTTCTCCTGAGATATGCGGAGCGGCGTAAAGATAAAGAAACGCCCGAAGAAACCGCAAGAAAATATGAAAACTTTGTGCGGCTTATGAGCGGCACACACAAGTTGAAAGGTAAAAACAAGGCTCTTGCAATCGAAAAACACTTACCCACGGAATACGACAATCTTGCGGTTTTAGCCGTGTCCGTATTCCAATTAGCCCATTGGCGAGTAGATGTAACTATCAACAGTTATCTGCTTGCATATTAAATGAAAGAGGTATATACAATGATAAACTTAATAAAACGCTTAATAGCGTATGCCCGTTTCGTTTTGTTCCGTGACGAACGGGGCGAGGTCAGGCAAATGCCGGAAGATGAATTAAAAAGAGCCGTTTACAAATCAAACTATGATTGCTTTATCGATTTTCTTGCATTGATGATTGAAAAATACGGCTCGGAGTTAAATTTATCTTTTGAAAATAAAGATTCTCCGAAAACGGCTTGACTTCAGGTAATGACTCGTGGTATCTTGTTATTGGGACAAGATACCACATTTTATTTGTAATGAGATGAAGTAATGAAAAATACCAAATGTTATATTTACACCCGTGTTTCAACAAATATTCAGGTTGACGGTTACAGCCTTGAAGCACAAAAAGAAAAATTGAGGAAATACGCCGAATTTCAAGAAATGACCGTTGTCGAAGAATATTCGGATGAAGGTAAGTCCGGCAAAAATGTCGGCGGTCGCCCCGATTTTCAAAGAATGCTTATGGATATTGAAAACGGGAAAGACGGCGTTTCGTTTGTCCTTGTTTTCAAACTTTCACGATTCGGCAGAAATGCCGCAGATGTTTTGGGCTCATTACAGTTAATGCAGGATTACGGAGTAAACCTCATTTGTGTTGAAGACGGCATCGACAGTTCAAAAGACAGCGGAAAACTTATGATTTCCGTTCTTTCTGCGGTTGCGGAAATCGAGCGTGAAAACATCCTCATTCAAACAATGGCAGGCAGACAGCAAAAAGCCAAAGAAGGTAAATGGAACGGCGGCTTTGCCCCGTACGGATATACTCTTGAAAACGGTGAACTGAAAATTGCCGAGGATGAAGCCGAAGTAATCAAGCTGATTTACGATAAATACATACACACTAATGCGGGAATTGCGGGAATAACAAAGTTCCTTAATAACAACGGTTATATCAAGAAAAAACGCCAAAATAACACCACAGATGTTTTTACAACACATTTTGTTAAAGGTGTACTTGACAATCCCGTTTACTGCGGTAAAATAGCATTCGGAAGGCGAAAAACCGAAAAGATAAACGGAAAACGAAATGAGTATCATATTGTCAGTCAAAAGGATTTTCCCGTTTATGACGGCATACACGAAGCCATTGTTTCCGAAACGGATTGGAATGTTGCCTTTGAAAAAAGAAAAGGAAGCAGTACAAAGTTTGAGAAAAAACACGCTCTTGAACACGAACACATTTTATCGGGAATAGTGAAATGCCCGATTTGCGGAGCCGGATTATACGGTAATGTCAATCGCAAGAAAAAAGATGACGGAACTTACTATAAAGAGTATTTTTACTATTCCTGCAAGCACAGAGTCCGTGTCGGAGATGACCTTTGCAAATATAACAGACAGTGGGAAGAAAACAAGGTCAATGCCGCCGTTTTTGAAATCATTTCGGGAATAGTAAAAAGCAGCAATTTTGAGCAGTCAATCCGTGAAAAAATCGAAGCGGATATTGATACATTATCATTGGAAAATGAAATTTCAAATCTTCAAAAGAGGCTGCGTTTGAAACAAGCCGTAAAGGAAAAAATCGCAGAGCAAATAGATAATCTTGATGTAACAGACAAGCTGTATGAAATCAAAAACGAAGATTTGCAATCACGCCTCAATAATCTGTATGATGAAATATATGAAATCGAAGAACAGATTGCCGAAGTTCATTCACGAATTGATTACATAACACAGCAAAAAGTCACAAGCGATACTGTTTACAAATATCTTGTTTGCTTTGATAAACTCTTTGAAAAATTCACAGA
>JAZUKF010000058.1:0-5212 GCA_045643165.1 Acutalibacteraceae bacterium
AAGATTTTTCAACGGTTAAGAAAATATATAATATTGCTTCGGAATATGTTGTCAGCGATTTAAATCTTTCTTCCGTAATTTATCTTTCAACAACATTTCTTTCAAGTAATGTAAGTCTTGATAATAATATTATCGGTGTTAAAGGTGAATATCAGAGAACAGATAAATCTCCCATATTCGTTTATGATAAAACATCTCTTTATGAAACGGTGCTTGATGTTTTTTACAGAAAGGTATCGTAGTCTTATAAAAGTTTAAGGGGTGAAATTATGAAAAACAGAAAATTTATTTTACGCTTTTTCTCTTTAATTTTATCTTTTTTGATGATTTTAGGTGCGTTCTTTTCGGTAAATGTTTTTGCCGAGGATGAGTCGAAATATCATGCCTATTTTAAACTTGAAGCGGATAAGAAAAATCCGAAAAAAGGTGATACCGTTAAAATTACCGTCAGTTTAAAAACGGATTATCCCGTTATAATCGTTGACAGCGTTGTAACTTATGACAGCAGGTATTATTCTATTGTGGGAAGCGGTTCAACTGCGGTTAAAAAAGTATGTGATTATTCCTGTAAATTCGGAGCAAATACCGATTCTCCCGAAAAAATGTATCCTCCGAGTTACAGCACCGATATGATAAAAAAATATAAGCTTGTATTTGTTACCATGCAATGGTTGGCATCCTATGCTCCGCAGGTTGGCGAAACTCCTACGGATAAAATGACGGATTATGTAAATCTTTATACTTTTTCTCTTAAAGTAAAATCCGACATTCCCGAAGGTGAGGGCTCTGTGTGGATGGATTCTTCATTTATCCCAACCAAGGATAACAAATTAAGGACCGCAACCAAAGTAAGCCGTGGCGGAGATAAAATCAAATACGGTATTCTTGCGGATGTGGGACAAACCATAGATTTGTCAAAGGCAAAGTTGTTTTACTCTGAAATGAAAGATAATAACGATCATTCCGTAACCGTGAATTATAAGAAACAACTGGATGTTAAATCCGTAATGTTCCCCGACGGTGATTACGGAAAAAAATATACATGGGAAAGTTCTGATGAAAGTATAGCTACCGTTGAAAACGGTGTTGTTACCGGAGTTAAAACCGGAAGTACATATATTGTTGCCCGTTCATCTGATGGAAAGGTTCGTGTAAACTGTAAAGTTGATGTTAAATATTCTCTTATTCAATGGTTTATAATTATTTTTCTTTTCGGTTGGATATGGTATTTAAGGTGATGTGAATGAAAAGAAGATATTTAATTAAAGCAGTCAGTTTAGTTTTGTGTTTTGCAATATGTTTTTCCTGCATTTCCTTTACTTCTTTTGCTAAAAAGGTAACGGATATCAATACTACTGCTGAATACTCTATTAACAAAAACGTTTATACATGCACCTTAAAGGGTAAATATAATAATTCCGAAAAATGTTATGATTTACAGATAAATTTTGAAACAATAAAAACATATTCCTATTCTGCAAAATTATCGCAAAAAGGGATGTTTACATTTGACAATACTCAAAAAGGATTGTATATGATTAACAATTTTGAGTATTGGGAAATAGTTTCGGATGTTTTATATAAGGCGTATGAAAAAGCCTTCGGTAAAAATATTTCCGGCAGAACGGTTGAAGGTATGGGACGTGAACTTCGTTGTCATTATGTGATGAACTGCTATCTCGACCTTATAAAAATCGACAGTCTTAAAAAGCGGGCCGAAGTAACGGATATGGGTTCTTTATCAAAGGATGATAAAAATTACGATTACAACGCATTTTGTTTTGAGGGCGGTAAGACCGATGCTGAAGCGATTTTGATTTTCGCAAGGGATGTTTTTAACGTATCCGCCGTTTCGACTGTTATGGATATTGTGTATAAACCCTTGGGCGATGAGTTCTGGAATAATGTCAGCAATCTTATTGTAAAATCCACTATTTCAATAGCCATGTCAAAGGAACCTGATTTGCTGATTAAAAAATAACAATTTTTTACATAGCGGTAATCGGTAACACAATATAAAAAACAACAATAAAATATAATACGGTTTATTTTTTCTCCCTAAAATTAACAACGATGTTTATTCCCATGAAATATTGGCAAAAATAAAAATGTCAATATGAATTACGGAGATGATAAAATGAATGTTAAAAGGGGAGATATTTACTACGCTGATTTAAGTCCTGTTGTAGGTTCTGAACAAGGCGGAGTAAGACCTGTTCTTATTGTGCAAAATGATGTGGGCAATAAATTCAGCCCTACGGTAATTGCCGCTGCTATTACCAGCCAGAGATATAAGAACGAGTTACCTACCCATATACAGGTCAATGCCGACGGATGCGGACTTGCGAGGGATTCTATAGTCCTTTTAGAGCAAGTCAGGACTCTCGATAAACGCCGTTTGAAGGAGCGTATGGGAAACCTTGATGAATCCGATATGGACCGCATTGATAAAGCGTTAAGCGTTAGTTTTGGTCTTGGCGGAGCTACATAAAGTGGCTCCGTATTTTTTAAATAAATTCCGTGTATTTCAGATGTGCGGATTGCAGATATATTTATGATGTGAATTAACAGGTGAAAAGAATGGAACGTGAAGAATTTAAACGTACCGAAATGCTTTTCGGCAGAGAAGGAATGGAAAAATTAAATAAATCCCACGTTGCCGTTTTCGGCGTAGGCGGTGTAGGCGGTTACGTTGCGGAGGCACTTGCAAGAAGCGGTGTAGGTAATATTGATTTAATAGACAATGATGTTGTAAGTGTTTCCAATATAAACAGACAGATCGTGGCTTATCACAGCACGGTGGGAGAATACAAGGTGGACGTTGCCAAAAAACGGATACTTGATATAAATCCTACGGCAAATGTCAATGTTTCAAAATGCTTTTTTCTGCCTGAAAATGCTGATGAATTTGATTTTTCAAAATATGATTACATAGCGGATTGTATTGATACCGTAAGCGGTAAAATCGCCCTTGCCTGTATTGCACAGGAAAAGAATATAAAAATCATTTCTTCCATGGGTGCCGGTAATAAACTTGAACCGACTGCATTCAGGGTTGCGGATATATATAAAACTTCTATATGTCCTCTTGCCCGAACTATGCGTCGTCTTTGCCGTGAAAATAATATTAAAAATTTAAAATGTGTTTATTCCACAGAAGAAGCACGTCCCGTTAAGGATGATTTATCCGAAAAGACCGAAAGCGGTAAAGCCGTTCCCGGCAGTAATGCCTTTGTTCCGTCTGTTGCAGGGCTGATTATTGCAGGGGAGATCATTAAAGATATTGCAGGTGTGTAATATGGAAAGAGAACTTGAAAGATATCAGCTTGCCGAAAGAAGCATTTCAAAAAAATACAGAAAAACTATTTGGAATCCTTTTGTTGCGGCGGTGAAGAATTATAAGCTTATCAGCGAAGGGGATAAAATCGCCGTTTGTATTTCCGGAGGAAAGGACTCCATGATAATGGCAGTCCTTATGCGAATGCTTCAGAGGTACAGCGAAGTCCCTTTTGAACTTGAATACATAGTAATGGATCCGGGTTATAATGAGGAAAACAGAAGAAAAATTGAAGAAAATGCGAAAATATTAAATCTTCCGATAACGTTTTTTTCATCAAATATATTTGATGCGGTTGTTAACATAGAGCAATCTCCTTGCTATTTGTGTGCGAGAATGAGAAGGGGATATCTTTACGCAAAGGCACAGGAAATGGGATGCAACAAAATCGCATTGGGGCATCATTTAAGTGATGTGATCGAAACCACCGTTATGGGAATGTTTTACGGCTCACAAATTCAGGGAATGTTGCCACGTTTGAAAAGTACAAATTTTGACTCAATGGAACTTATAAGACCGCTTTACTGCATTAACGAAGATGATATTATTTCATGGGCAAAATATAATTCCCTTGAATTTATACAATGTGCCTGCCGTTTTACGGAAGCATATACGATGAGTGAGAATAAAGAGGGACTTTCAAAACGCAAGGAAATAAAGGATTTGATAAAATCCCTGAAAAGTGTTAATCCCAACATTGAAAATAATATTTTTAAAAGTATTCATAATGTAAATGTTGATACCCTGACAGAATATAAATTACATGAAGAACAACATTCATTCCTTGAAAGATTTGAATAAAAAAATCCCCGAAACTCCGAAAAGAGTTTCAGGGATTTTATTTTAAAGCAATTCAAACATTTTACTTCTGATTTTTCTTAAAGTGTCATAAATTCCTTTCTGGTCATGGGGAATATTTGAAAGGTCGATATCTTTACCGGCATCAGGATAATAAGCACAATAATTTCTTATCATTTTCTCTGCCGATTTTTCATCCATTTTTTTACCCTGTTCATAAAGCAGGGTGAAATGGTCGAGATTATCAAGTTCTTTCATAAGTTGCATTCTTTTCATACCGATTACTCCCAAAAATATTTTCATAAATATCTTACCAAAACAGAAAGGAAAAATCAAGACAAAAAGAAATTTTTTTATAATTACATTCCGGAAATAAAATCGCTCATTGCTTTAATTGCTTTGTCGGCACTTTTTTTGATTATGGAAGATTTTGAATTAAAAATGGTACTGCCGATTAAAGCACCTGCACCGCCTACGGTCATGACGATACCAATGCCCCTCATGATGGTTGAAGTGTTATTTTTTTTCATAAGTTTCATTTTAAACCTCCGTTTTTATTTTCCGATATAATTCGGGCAGTATTATTTTGTCCGTTAAATTAAAAAATTGTAATAATAAAATTTGTAAATCTTGAAAAATTAAATTGATTTGTGGTACAATATATAAAAATTCTCAGCGAATGATAAAATGAAACAGTTGAATATTGTACTCGTGGAACCGGAAATTCCGCAGAATACAGGCAATATCGCAAGAACTTGTGCCGCAACGGGAGCAAGACTTCATATTATAAAACCTATGGGTTTTGCCATTGATGATAAAAAATTAAAAAGAGCAGGGCTTGATTATTGGTATTTGCTCGATATTACATATTATGAAAATCTTGATGATTTTTTTAAAAAAAACAACGGCGAATATTTTTATTTTTCCACAAAAGCACGTAATATATATTCTGAAATAAATTATCCCGATAATACATACATTTTTTTCGGCAAGGAAACAAAAGGTTTGCCGGAGGAATTGTTGAAGGCAAATCCTGACAGATGTGTAAGAATGCCCATGATAAATAATGCACATGCC
>JAZUKF010000059.1:0-10360 GCA_045643165.1 Acutalibacteraceae bacterium
ATACATTTGAGGAAGAGTATCTTGCAAAGATTCATCCCACAGAGGCAGGTCATGCGGAAATCGCAAGACGTGTTGTTGAAATAGTTAAGGGCTGGAAATAAGATAATCAGGGACTGTCGCATTTAGCACAGACCGAAAAAATACAGTATAATATTATAAGACGGTTGTAAAAAAGTTTTATCTTTTATAACCGTCTTTTTAATATTTGATTTTTTATGCCACAGTAACGGATTTTGCAAGGTTTCTCGGTTTGTCAATGTCGCAATTTTTTTCTTTGGCAACATAATATGCAAATAACTGAAGCGGGATAACTTCGGTTATCGCCTGAAAACAGGGGTTTGTTTCGGAAACAAAAATAATGTCGTCGGCTTCTTCGATTATTTCCGAATTATCCTTTAATGTTACGGCGAGAATTACAGCACCTCTTGCTTTGACCTCTTTAACATTGCTCAATGTTTTATCAAACAAATTCCTCTGACATGACAATGCCACAACCAATGTTCCGTCCTCTATCAGAGAAATTGTGCCGTGCTTTAATTCACCTGCGGCGTAAGCCTGCGAGTTGGTATAAGAAATTTCTTTAAGTTTTAATGAGCCTTCCAATGCACAGGCATAATCTGTATTTCTTCCGATAAAGAATGATGATTTTTCTTTGCAATATTTTTTTGCGATTTCCGGAATGTTTTTACCGCAGGAGAAAGTTTCTTCCATCAATCCGGGTAGTTTTTCCAAATCCGTGATAAAACCGTCATACTGTTTTTTTGTGATTGTTTCCCTTGAATAAGCCGAGAAAATTCCGAAAAGATACAACATCGCAAGTTGTGTTGAATATCCCTTTGTGGTTGCTACGGCAATTTCCGGACCGGCATGGGTGTATAAAACGTCGTCGGAAATTTTTGCCACCGTACTGCCTACAACATTTACAACGGATAATGTATATGCACCCTTGTTTTTACATTCTTTGATTGCCGCAATGGTATCGGCTGTTTCTCCGGATTGACTTACGGCAATAAGAAGAGTTTTGCTGTCAATAACCGGGTTTGAATATCTCAATTCCGAGGCAAGTTCAATTTCTACGGGAATTTTTACTGCGTTTTCAAAAAGTGATTTTGCACCGCAGCCGGCATAATAGGCAGAACCGCAGGCGGTAATAATAATACGGTTAAAGGATTTTAATTTTTCTTTTGTCATATTGAGAGATAAATCTATCTCACCGTTTTTTATCCTTGAAAAAATTAAAGATTTTACTGCATCGGGTTGCTGCATGATTTCCTTCATCATGAAATGTTCGTACCCGCATTTTTCTGCTGATTTTATATCCCATGTGATTTTTTGAACAGGCTTTTTAAGTTTATTTTTATCGCTGTCATAAATTGAAACGGAGTCTTTCTTTATGGTTGCGATCTCACCGTCATCAAGATATATTACATCCTTTGTGTACGGCACAATGGCAGTGATGTCGGAAGCGATATAATTTTCTTTTTCTCCCAGTCCTATTATTAAAGGACTTGATTTTTTTACCGCAATTACGGTGTCCGGATAATCGGAACAAATAATTCCCAAAGAAAAAGAGCCCTTTAATTTTTGTACTGCATTATAAACCGCAAGAAAAAAATCCTTGTCTGTTTTATAACTTTCGGCGATTAAATTCGGTACGACTTCCGTGTCGGTTTCGCTTAAAAAGTTAATGTTATGATTTTTTAATTCCTGTCTTAAAGCAACATAATTTTCGATTATTCCGTTGTGTACAACGGAGAACTTTCCGTCAAAGCTTAAATGAGGATGGGCGTTTTCCGTTGAAGGTACACCGTGAGTTGCCCAACGTGTATGACCTATTCCGGAAAAAGCGTTTGTATTATCATTTTTTAATTTATCCTCAAGGCGGGAAACGTTACCCACAGATTTGACGGTATATATTTTTTTATCATTTAATAATGAAATCCCTGCCGAATCATAACCTCTGTATTCTAATTTTTTTAACCCGTTGATAAGTACGGGAGAAGCGTATGATTTTCCCACATATCCGATAATTCCGCACATAATAATCCTCTTTTCATAAATAATAATATTATTATTATAGTATATATAGAATTTCAAGAAATATAAGGTTACATATCTGTAACTTTCCTTTATAAACCGATAATAATATTGTATAATAGATTTATTATTTTTACGGAGGGTAATTATGGAGATACACGGATTTCAGAAAATGACTTTGCTTGATTTTCCCGGTAAGGTGGCATGTACCGTTTTTACGGCGGGATGCAACTTACGGTGTCCCTTTTGCCATAATGCTTTTCTTGTTACGGAAATTGATAATGAAAGAAGATTTGAAAAATCCGAAATTCTTGAATATATAAATAAGAGAAATAGAATTCTTGACGGTGTATGTATCACCGGGGGAGAACCGCTTTTATATCCCGATACGGTTGATTTTCTTAAAGAGATAAAGCAAACAGGTCTTGCAGTCAAGTTGGATACTAACGGCACTTTCCCGGAGAGATTGAAGGATGCCGTAAGATACGGTTATGTTGATTATGTTGCTATGGATATAAAAAATTCCCCGGAGAAATATGCTCAGACCGTGGGAATAAAGAATTTTGATTTTTCTTCCGTGAAGGAAAGTATAGAATTCCTCCTTTCGGGGAAAGTAGATTTTGAATTCAGAACAACCGTTGTAAAGCAATTTCATACTGCGGAGGATATTGAGAAAATTGCACGTGTTATTGAAGGTGCACCCCGTTATTTTTTGCAGAGTTTTGAAGATTCCGGCAACCTTATAGGAGAAAATATGGAGCCTTGCAGTAAGGAAGAAACGGAAGAAATGAAGCGTGTGGCAGAAAAATATGTTAAAAACGTAGAAATCAGAGGCAAATAATTGTACACAAAATAATCAAAATATATTGAAATTATTATTGACAAGATACTATATATAGTGTATAATACTGGATGTTAATATGTGAAAGAAGGTATTTCGGTATGTATCATGTGCTTAAACGTGACGGAAAATTAGTTGATTTTAATCTAAAAAAAATAAGCGATGCAATGATTTTGGCTTTTGAAGCCTGTGAAAGAGACTTCAATCAGGATGTTGTTGATTTTCTCGCTTTAAAGGTTACTGCGGACTTTGAGCCTAAAATAGAAAACTCTCAGATTGCGGTTGAAAAAATTCAGGACAGCGTTGAAACAGTTCTTATCCGTGCAGGATATGACGATGTTGCAAAGGCGTATATCCTTTACCGTAAACAGAGGGAGAAACTTCGTAACATTAACGCAACAATGGTTGACTATAAGGAAATCGTTGATAATTACGTTAAAATAAATGACTGGAGAGTTAAAGAAAATTCCACCGTTACTTATTCTGTAGGCGGACTTATTCTTTCAAACTCCGGTGCAATTACGGCAAACTATTGGCTTTCCGAAATCTATGATGAAGAAATTGCAAAGGCTCATAAAAATGCCGATATTCATATTCATGACCTTTCCATGCTTACGGGTTACTGTGCGGGTTGGTCTTTGAAACAACTTATTCAGGAAGGATTAGGCGGAGTTCCGGGTAAAATCACATCTGCTCCCGCAAGTCATCTTTCAACTTTATGCAATCAGATGGTAAACTTCCTGGGAATTATGCAGAATGAGTGGGCAGGTGCTCAGGCATTCTCGTCTTTTGATACTTACCTTGCACCGTTTGTTAAAGTGGACAACCTTTCATATAAAGAAGTAAAACAGTGTATTCAATCATTTATCTACGGGGTAAATACTCCGTCCCGTTGGGGAACGCAGTCTCCTTTCACAAATATCACACTTGACTGGACCGTTCCGAATGACCTTGCAGAGCTTAACTGTATTGTCGGCGGAAAAGAAATGGACTTTAAGTACAAGGACTGTAAGAAAGAAATGGACCTTGTCAATAAGGCATTTATCGAAATAATGATTGAGGGAGATGCAAACGGAAGAGGCTTCCAGTATCCTATCCCCACATATTCCATAACAAGAGATTTTGACTGGTCCGATACTGAAAATAACAGACTTTTGTTTGAAATGACGGCTAAATACGGTACTCCCTATTTCTCTAACTATATCAACAGCGATATGGAGCCCAGTGATGTAAGAAGTATGTGTTGCCGTCTCCGTCTTGATTTGAGAGAACTTCGTAAAAAATCGGGCGGTTTCTTCGGAAGCGGTGAAAGCACCGGTTCTGTCGGTGTTGTTACAATCAATATGCCGAGAATTGCTTATCTCGCAAAGGATGAAAAAGATTTCTATGAACGTCTTGATAAGCTTATGGATATTTCCGCACGTTCACTTAAAATAAAACGTACGGTTATTACGAGACTTCTTGATAACGGTTTGTATCCTTATACAAAGCGTTATCTCGGAACATTTGCCAACCATTTCTCTACGATCGGTCTTGTAGGTATGAATGAGGCTTGTTTGAATGCAAATTGGCTTAATGTTGATATGACTGATAAAAAAGCACAGGATTTCACCGCAGATGTTCTCAATCATATGCGTGAACGTCTTTCCGATTATCAGGAAAAATATGAGGATCTTTATAACCTTGAAGCAACTCCCGCAGAGTCAACCTCATACCGTCTTGCAAAGCATGACGTTAAGAGATATCCCGATATTATTACCGCATCTTCGGCTAATTGCGGAACTCCTTATTATACAAACAGTTCACATCTTCCCGTAGGATATACTGATGATATTTTCTCTGCTCTTGATATTCAGGATGAACTTCAGACGCTGTACACTTCGGGAACTGTTTTCCATGCGTTCCTCGGTGAAAAATTACCGGATTGGAAAGCGGCGGCAACACTTGTACGTAAGATTGCCGAAAATTACAGACTTCCTTATTATACCATGTCTCCCACATATTCTGTATGTAAAAATCACGGATATATCTCCGGCGAGGTAAGCCGTTGCCCCGATTGCGGTGAGTTGACAGAAGTTTACAGCCGTATAACGGGATATTACCGTCCTGTTCAGAACTGGAATGACGGTAAAACGCAGGAATTTAAGGACCGTAAGGTTTATAATATCGAAACATCACGTCTTGTGAAGAGCCATAAGGAAAAGGCTGACTGTGAAAAGACGGAGGAATGTACAAATTGTGATGATTCCGCATTCCTTTTCACCACAGCCACTTGTCCCAACTGCAAAATAGCAAAAAACATTCTTGATAAAAATAATTTTGAATATGAAGTTTTACTTGCAAATGAACATGCGGATGAAGCAGAAGCCTTCGGTGTGAAACAGGCTCCTACACTTGTTGTTGTTCGTAACGGAAAGACAGAAAAATATGCCGGTGTTTCGGATATAAAAAAATATTTGAATGTGTAAGTGAAAATAAATGTATGATATAATTATAATCGGCGGCGGTCCTGCGGGGCTGACCGCTGCGGTATATGCAAGAAGAGCGAATAAAACCGTTCTTGTAATTGAAAAAGCCACTTTCGGCGGACAGATTACATTTTCACCTAAGGTTGAAAACATTCCCGGATTTATCTCTTTAACGGGAAATGAATTTGCGGAAAAACTTGTTGAACAGGCAATAGAATTAGGTGCGGAATTTGAAATGTGCGAAGTTCTGTCCGTGAAAAACGGTGAAATAAAAACAGTTGTAACGGATAGCGGAGAATTTGAAGGCAGAAGTGTTATCATTGCAACAGGAGCGAAGCACAGAATGTTAGGTCTTGAACACGAGGAAGAACTTGTGGGAGAGGGAATTTCTTTCTGTGCGGTTTGCGACGGAGCATTTTATTCCGGAAAAACAGTCGGTGTTGTGGGCGGAGGAAACTCTGCTTTGCAGGAGGCAATTTTGTTGAGTGAACTTGCTGAAAAAGTTTACATTTTTCAAAATCTTGATTTCCTGACCGGGGAGAAAAAACTTTGCGAACAACTTGAAGCAAAGGATAATGTTGAAATAATAACCGGTGTTACGGTAAAATCTCTTTCGGGGGAAAAATCTCTTGAAGGAGTTACCGTAGAAAATACGGCTTCCGAAATCAGAGATATTTCTCTTGACGGCTTGTTTATTGCAATAGGTCTTATGCCTCAGAACGAAGTTTTTGCGGAAATTATTACTCTTGATGATTACGGATATGCGGATTCGGATGAAAACTGTCTTACAAAATCCGAGGGCATTTTTGTTGCGGGAGATTGCCGAAAAAAGAAGGTACGTCAGGTTGCTACTGCTGTTTCGGACGGTGCCGTTGCGGCACTTGCGGCATGCAGTTATTTGGATAAATAATAAATCATATCGGGGCATCGCAATTTTTGTGATGTCCTTTTTTGGGAGTTTTTATGGACAGAGTTAAGTGCAGCAGTTGCATAAAAGAACCTGTTGACAGAATAAACGTGTCAAGATTTATAAGTAAACTTGACGGTTTTTTTGCAAAAAATGACCTTGAGGGGGCAGGAGAACATATTCTGTTCTGGAAAAATGAAGCGGAAAAACTTGAAGATTACAGAGGATTATTAAGTGTAATTAACGAGGCATTGGGTTATTATCGCAGAACAGGTGATATCGAAAAAGGATTGAATGCCGTTGATGATGCACTTTTTCTTATTGACAGTCTCCGACTTGATACAAGTCTTTCCGGGGCAAATATTTTTATCAATCTTGCCACAACCTTAAAGTCATTCGGCAAGCCCCAAGAGGGTATTCAATATTACGATAAGGCAGGTAAAATTCTGACTGACTGCGGTAAAGAAAAGGAATTTGAATTTGCGGCGTTACTTAATAATAAAGCCTCTGCGTTAAGCGATATGAAAATGTACGATGAGGCTGAAAAATGTTACAGAGATGCAATAGAAATATTAAAATCAGAGGGAAAGCATGACGGGGAAATCGGCGTTTCTCTCGTAAACCTTGCTCATCTTTATTTTGACAGGGATGATAATGCTTGTGAAGCGGTGGAAGAAACTCTTGATGAAGCATGGGAGTATATAAATTCCGACAGACAACCTCATAATTCTGATTATGCTTTTATTATTTCAAAATGTGCTCCGTCTTTTGATTATTTCGGAAGAAAAGACGAGGCACAAGCGTTAAGAGAAGTGGCGGATGAAATATATGGACGGAATTAAACTTGCACGGGAATATTATGAACTTTTCGGAAAGCCGATGATTGAGGAGAATTTTTCCGAATATAAAGACAGAATTGCCGTTGGATTAGTCGGACACGGCTCGGAATGTTTCGGGTTTGATGACGAAATTTCACGGGACCATGATTATGAACCGGGATTTTGTCTTTGGATAACAGATGAAGATGAAAAGGAATTTGGTTTTAAACTTTTCAGGGCATATAGTAAACTTCCCGATGAATTTAATGGTGTAAAACTTCAGAATAAAAGTGTTTTCGGTTCAAGGTTTAAGGGTGTTCATACGATAAATGAATTTTATTCTTTTTATACGGGGCACGGTGATGTTCCGAGAACAAATGAAGAGTGGCTTAATATCCCGTCATTTTATCTTGCCGAGGCAACAAACGGTGAAGTTTTTTACGATAAGTATGGTGAATTTTCGAGAATACGTGATGGCTTGAAAAAAGGTTATCCCGAAGATGTTAAATTTAAAAAACTTGCATCGAGTTTGTTCTGCTGTGCCCAAACAGGACAGTATAATTATAAGAGATGTTTCATGCACGGGGAAAAGGGTGCCGCCGCATTGGCACTTGCCGATTTCGTGAAAAATTATATTTCCGCTGTTTTTTTACTTAATAATGAATATGAACCTTATTATAAATGGGTATTTAAGGCTTTGGAAAAACAAAAATATTTGAGTGAAACAAAAATAAGTCTTGAAAATCTTCTTTCATCATCTTATAATTTTAATGACAATATTGATGTTATAGAGTCATTGAGTATGAAACTGATCGACTTTATGAGAAATAACGGTATTGTAAACGGAGCGGGGGATTATTTAGAGGGTTACGCCTATGAAATAAACGATAAAATTTCCGACGGAAACCTTCGCAATATGCCCGTAATCCTTTAATACAGGAGGTATAAATATGGCAATCTTTTTTGACGAGGCGAAAAAAATCTTTAAACTTGATACAAAAACGTCAAGTTACATTTTCCAAATATATAAGGAAAATTATCTCGTTCATCTTTATTACGGGGCAAAAATTCCCGATAATAATGTTGAAGGTCTTTGTGACAGGGACGGTTTTGCATCATTTAATCCCGAAAACGAAAATATATTGAGAGTGTTTTCTCCCGATCTTGCACCGATGGAGTACCCTTGTGAGGGTGCGGGGGATTTCAGGATTTCCGCTTTAAGCATTAAAGCACCTTCGGGAAATACCGCAACGGATGTAAGATATGTTTCACATAAGATTTATAACGGAAAACCTTCTCTTGAAGGACTTCCCGCAACATATACAAACAATGATTCCGAGGCTCAGACTTTGGAAATCTTAACTTATGATAAGGTTACGGATGCTTATGTAACTTTGCTTTATACCGCTTTCGAGGATTACGGTATTATCACAAGAAGCGTTAAAGTTGAGAATAAATCCGATAAAGTATTCGATATTGAAAGAGTTTACAGTTGCTGTGTTGATTTCCATGATATGAATTATAATATGATTCATCTTTACGGCAGATGGAATAAGGAACGTACAGTTGCCACAAGACATCTTGAACACGGCAGACAGTCTGTTGCAAGTAAAAGGGGTTCATCAAGTCATAACCATAATCCCTTTGTTGCTATTGCAGACGATAAGGCAAATGAGGATTACGGTGAGGTTTACGGCTTTAATCTTGTTTACAGCGGAAATTTCTCCTGCGATATAGAGGTGGATGCTCTCTGTGCGACAAGACTTATTATGGGAATAAATCCCGAGAGTTTTTCATGGAAACTTGAACCCGGCGAAAGTTTCCAAAGTCCCGAAGTCGTTATGGCTTATTCCGATGAGGGTATCGGAGGAATGAGCCGTGAATATCACAGATTTTACAGAAATAACCTTGTAAGAGGCGAGTGGAAAAATAAAAAAAGACCGTTGCTCATTAACAGTTGGGAAGGTGCAGGTTTTGACTTTGATGATGATAAACTTGTATCGTTTGCCGAAAGAGCAAAGGAAATGGGCATGGAAATGCTTGTTATGGACGACGGCTGGTTCGGAAAGAGAAATGATGATACAACATCTCTCGGAGACTGGTGGGTAAATGAGGAAAAACTCAAGGGCGGTTTAAAGAGCCTTATTGACAGAGTAAATGCTTTGGGACTTAAATTCGGCATCTGGTATGAGCCGGAAATGATTTCTCCCGAAAGTGAATTGTATAAAAAACATCCGGATTGGTGTATTCATGTTGAGGGCAGAGATAAGTCCATTGCAAGAACACAGTATGTTCTTGATATGTCAAGAAAGGATGCCCGTGATTACGTTTTTGATCAGATGTATTCCGTAATTTCTCAGAATAATATTGATTACGTAAAATGGGACTTTAACCGTAATATAACCGAAGCGGGTTCGGTGTTGCTTCCTGCCGACAGACAGAAGGAAATATTCCACAGATTTATTCTCGGTACATACGAGGTTATGGACAGACTTACAAAGGCTTTCCCCCACCTTCTTATTGAAAACTGTTCCGGAGGCGGCGGAAGATTTGATCCCGGAATGTTATATTATTCTCCGCAGATTTGGTGCAGTGATAACACCGATGCCATTGAGCGTCTGACTATTCAATTCGGAACATCACTTTGTTATCCGGCTTCCGCAATGGGTGCTCATGTTTCCGCCAAAAACAGAACAAGCCTTAAAACGAGAGCAAACGTGGCTATGTGGGGTACATTCGGTTACGAACTTGATCCCAACAAACTTACCGCCGAAGAAAAAGAAGAGGTTAAACGTGAAATAGCCGATTATCATAAATATTATGATTTAATTCATAACGGAGACCTTTACAGAATAACCAATCCCACAGATGATAATTTCCGTTGTACATGGGAATTTGTTTCCCCCGATAAGAAGGAAGCATTGGTTACAAGCGTTGTAATGCGTATGAGGGAAAGACAAACACTTTTCTTAAAACTTAAAGGTCTTGATAAAAATAAGATGTATATGGATGAGGATACAAAGGAAATTTATTCCGGTGCTCTTTTGATGAATGCGGGAGTTAATTTGACAAGAACCGATCGTACAGACGGTGCAAGTCTGGTAAAACATTATATCGAAGTTGAATAATTAAGTAATAATCACCCCGATGCGGACATATTGTTTATAAAAAGCAATATTCTGTAACGGGGTGAAATTTATTTTATGTTAAAATTTTTAGTGATAAGTTTATTAGCTTTATCGGCTTTGATTATTCTGATATGTTTTGTGAAAACAAAAAGATTTTTTAC